>NZ_JANSIO010000218.1:0-2359 GCF_047462195.1 Synechococcus sp. R3-13
TGAGATAAATGACTATGCGTTGTGGAACGGTTATCTGTAGGGATTGGTCGCCCTTCGACATATCGCCACTCTGCTGAAAACACAGGGCAAGAACCCGATTCCAAAGGTTGAGGATCCCGACTATCTTGGTGGGTGTTGACCCAGGAAGCAAGCTGATGTTGCTGACCACTACAGACGTGCTCCAAGGTAGAGAGGTTGAGCGTTACTTGGGCATTGTTACCGCCGAGGTAGTTTATGGCACCAATGTTCTACGGGACTTCCTTGCTACCCTCCGCAACATCATCGGGGGACGCACAAGAACCTATGAAGAAGTTTTCGAGAATGCCCAGAAAAAGGTTTTGGAAGAGTTGGAGCAGCGAGCCAAACGTTTGGGAGCAAATGGCATCCTAGGCGTTAGCATTCATACCAACATGAGCACGACAATGATCCTCGTTACCGCCGCCGGCACCGCCGTTAAGCTCCGCTGACGGATGCTTCTGTTGAAGGTTTCCCTTTCTCGGAAGATGATGGCAGCCTGTTCTCAGGCCAGGCTTTCCATCACCGCCTCGTCGATCTCGAAATTGGCGTAGACATTCTGCACATCGTCTAGGTTGTCGAGACGCTCCATCAGGGCAAGCACTGACTTGGCCGTATCGGGATCCTCCACATGCACCTCAGTGGATGGGATCCAGCGGATGGCCGCATCTTGCACTGGGTAGCCCTCTTTTTTCAGGTAGGTGGCCACCTGCTCCAGCAAAGAGTAGTCGCAGTACACCTCTGCTCCTGTGCCTTCCACCTTGAAGTCGTCTCCCCCTGCTTCTGCCACCGCCAGTAACAGAGCTTCCGGATCTTGCACAGCCTCCAGGTTGATCACCCCCCTTTGCCGGAACAGCCAGCTCACGCAGCCGGCTTCTCCCAAGCTGCCGCCGGTTTTGCTGAAGGCTTCTCGCACCTCGGCAGCCGTGCGGTTGCGGTTGTCGGTCATGGCCTCGATCAACACAGCCACCCCACCGGGGCCGTAGCCCTCGTAGCGAACTTCTTCCAGGGGGCTGTCGTCGCTCCAGTTGCCGGCTCCCTTGGCAATGGCTCGTTCAATGTTTTCGCTGGGCATCCCCGCTGCTTTGGCTTTCTCCACTGCCGCCCGCAACTGAAAATTCCCATCCGGATCTGGCAAGCCGTTGCGAGCTGCCACGATGATGGCCCGCGAGAGTTTGGTAAAGAGGCTGCCCTTTTTGGCATCTACACGGGCCTTTTGCCGTTTAATGTTGGCCCACTTGCTGTGTCCTGCCATGCCGCCACACACCAGTCAAGCAATGAATTGGAGGGATCCCTCCATTTTTGAAGCCTAGATCACCTCGGCTCAGGACTCAACCCCACGGCAACTGGGAGGGTACCGGCCTGGTCACAAAACAAGGGATCCTGAGGATCCCTCACAACCCAGACTTAGCCACCCCATAACCCCCTCAGGGCTGAATCGGCTGCCGCTGGATCACATCCCCTTGAGGTGGAGGTGGAGGGGCTGGGGTTTCTTGAGGGGTAGGCGTTGCCTCTATGGGAGGAGTTTCCCCAGGAGGCGGGGGCAGAGGGGGCACACCTTCTCCAGGCACAGGCCCAGGTGTAGGCGTGGGGGTTGGGGATGGAGTTAGAAAGGGCGTCACCTGTCCCAACAGCTCGACATAGAAAATCGCATCTTGCTCTGGCCCAAAGCGCCCCACTTCCCAACGGTGACGGGGCACAAACATTGTTTGCAGCAGCACTTCCCGGCTGACAAAAGCGGGAGTACCCGAGAAGACGTAGCCATCGACAATGACTCGATTCAAATCGGGCCGAGTTTGAAACACCCGATCCACCTCCCGCAGCATCTCCGTATCCAGCCGCCCCAGCAGAGTTTCCAGAGTGTCTTCAGGTCTGATCAGTACCCGCACCGAAAAGCGATAGCCTTCGCAACGATAGTCCCCACAGATCTTGACCAGCTCGTTACGCACCCGGATTTGCGCCCCAGGATCCAAATTGCGCCCTGGCACTAAGACTTCCTCCTGGGGTTGCTGTTCGACCGGCTGGGCCCATAGCTGGAGTTGACTTGCCCATCCTGCCCAAACTAGGGATCCGAAAAACAAGCCGAATCCCCAACCTTTTAGAGGAAGGCTCCAACCCAGACTGCCCTGCTCAGAGCGAGGTGAAACGGGGGGCTCACAATCCTGGATCGGGCTGTTCATAAAGCGTTGACCGATTCTTCAGCGATGGCTACCGCCAAATCTACCCGACATCGGCCAGAGAGGCACTAGGCAGAGAGAAAAATAGGGTATTGGCCTCGGATCAGTTTCAAAACAGGGGCAGAAGAGAAGCTTTGACCAAGAAAACTGGGTTGCAAGCCCCGCCC
>NZ_JANSIO010000219.1:0-8554 GCF_047462195.1 Synechococcus sp. R3-13
TCCCGTAGCGACTTAATCAGGCCCACCAAGCCAAACTTCAGCAACCCTTCGGGACGGACAATGCCCTGCCAGATGGAATCCAGCCAAGAGGGAAGGGTCTCCTGAGTCCAGTCGGCGGTTTCTACCCGTCCCGCCACCAGGCCAGTAGCCTCCAACTGCTCGGCAAAGCCTTCGATGCTGGAGAAGGAAGGGTGTGACCATTGATCCAACAGTTGCCGCATCACCAGCCGCTCCCAAAAGTTCAGGGGCTTTTGCCGGTCGTCCCGCTGGTTCCAGTCGGCCACCACCAGGATCCCCCCTGGCTTCAACACCCGCAGCATCTCTTGGGCATAGCGGGCCTTGTCCGGCATGTGAGGCCCTGCCTCAATGGACCACACCACATCGAAGCTGGCATCGGGGAAGGGCAGGTCGAGGGCATCTGCCACCTGAAACTGGACAGGCAGATCAGGGGGGGTGAGCTCCTGGGCCCGCTTCACCTGCTGAGGACTGATGGTGATACCGGTTACAACAAAGCCGTAGTCACGGGCCAAGATGCGGCAGCTCCCACCAATGCCGCAGCCCACATCCAACACGGTTGTCCCTGCAGGCAGTCGATCCAACCCGCCCCAGCGCACCATCTCGTGAACAAAGTCGTGCTTGGCCTGCAGAAAATCTTTTCGTTGGGGAGGAGAGCCGTAGTGGCCTAGGTGAATGTGTTCGCCCCAGTAAAACTCTAGGATCCCATCCCGAGTCCACTCGTCGTAAGACTTGGCCACAGAGGCGGGAGACTCGTATTTGCGAGCAGTCAACAGATAGGCTGCCAAGCCCACGGCCAGCAGCACAGCTATGCCCAAAGCCCAAAAGATTGGATTCATCGGATCAACCATGAAGTTTCTATGAAGTCCCTCTGCGTGGTGGCAATCATTGTCGGTTGGATAGCGCAGCCCCAGGCGGAGTGCTTTCCGGTATGGGGCCAGCCAAGCAAAGGCGCAATCCCATCTTGACCCATCTGCTGGCTCAAGATGGAGTCTGGGGCAAAGGACGGCTGGGCGAGATTTTCCAGCACGATTCCAGCATCCGTTGGGGTCGCTGCCATCACCTGCTGGATGGGGTGTTCCAGGGGTGGCAACCTCAACAGCAGCGGCTGCTCCTTCACAAAAGGTTGGCGGCGTAGCGAGCAGCTCCCCTCAGCCCCACCTGCGCGTTCACCACCACCTGCACCGACAGTTGCTCCAGGAGAGGACGCATCCGCCCTTTGTCCAAAAACGAGGACAAAAACTCCCCTTGATGCAGTAGGCGCAAGAGCTTGGGCGCGATCCCCCCGGCGATGAACAGGCCCCCGCGCGGCAACAGGTGTAGGGCAAAGTTCCCGACTGCAGCCCCGTACAGGCTGATGAAAAGCCGCAGACACTCCACCGCCAGGGGATCCCGTGCTTCCATGGCGGCGTTGGCAATCTGGGCTGCCGGGTCAATATGCTTAGCTCCCTTTTCCCAAGCCTCAATTTGGGCCAGCAGCTGTTCTTCTCCTGAGCCCCACTGGCTATCCCGCAAAAATTGATAAATGGCAACGATCCCCTGCCCCGAGACCACCCGCTCGGTGGAGACACGTCCGTGCCGTTTTTGCAAATACCTCAAGAGCTCCCACTCCAGAGGGGTGCGCGGGGAAAAGTCCACGTGACCGCCCTCGCTGGCATGAACTTGGTAACCCCCTTCTCCCCAGGTAAGGTAAGCCTGCCCCAAACCCGTGCCTGCTCCCATCACGCCAATCGGAGCCCGCGGTTGACGCTCACCCACTTGCAAGGTGTCCAGATCCTGGTCGCCGAGGGCAAGCACGCCATACCCCACAGCGCTGAAGTCGTTGATCAAGGCTACGCGCGGGATCCCCAGCTCTGCGGCCAATTGGCTCGACTGCAGATCCCAGGGCAAGTTGGTCACTTTGGCAGTCTGTCCCTCAGACCCTGAGCCCCTTGTTTCCATGACGGGGCCGGCCACTGCAAAACAGGCGGCAGCAGGCTGTGGATCTCGCCCCAGCTCCCGCCGAGCCTGGGCCAGAAACTCTCCCACCATTGGGGCGAGGTTGGCGTAATCTTGGCTGGCATAGCGGCAGTGGTAAAGGCTGTGCTCGGGATCCTCGGCATTGACAAGGCTGAGGCTGGTTTTGGTGCCCCCGATGTCTCCTGCCAACAACAAGTCCATACAGTTTCCTCCGGCCAGCACCTCCTTCCCACCCTGACATCTCTGGAGAGAGAATGCCAGGCCCCCAAGGCTTCCCCGCTCCTGCTGGGGAGAAGAGGGAAGGGCAAAGAAGGTGCTATGTTAACTGATGTAAAGGTTTTTAATATTGCATTTTGTCTTCTACACCTTTTTTACCCCCTCTCCAAGATGAGCCTTGGCTGTCCTCTGAGCGTTTGGCCGGGCTGGATCCCCGCCCTCTCTCGGCTCAAAGGCGTTTTCGATCCCACCATGCCATTGGGGGAGTGGCAGCTCTGCTCGTGAGTCTGCCCGTTTTTGTGCAAGCGCCCCTGGTGCGGTATGCCCCTTGGGTCAGCTTGGTGATGTCTTTGGGCTGGCTGGGCCTTAGCTTGCATCTCTACTCCCAGCCCCGTACCCGCCTGTGGGGAGATTTGCTGTACGGCTTTACCCTGACTTGGCTGGCAGGATCCCTGTATTGGGGATGGCTGCGCTTTGAGCCTCTTTGGCACATGCCCATGGAAGCCTTGGGGATCCCGATTGTCTGGTGGGGGACACGGCGACGGTTTGCCCGCATCGGTACCTGGTTTTATCTCGGCTCCCTGTGGGGTACGGCAGTTACAGATCTCTACATTCACTCGGTGGGGCTGCTGCCTGAGTGGCGGCAGGCGATGCAGTTTGACCGGTTGGAGCAGGCGGTTGTCCCTTTTAGGGCGGCCCTCGACAAAATGGCTACCCCCTGGGGCCTGGGTTGGGGCATCGGCTTGGGCCTTCTGTTGCTGGGTGTTGGATTGTGGAGAGTCCAGGGATCCCGCCGCTTGCACCATTGGGCGTTTGCGGGAGCGGTGCTGAATACCCTATTGGTGGATGGGCTATTTGGCTGGGGGGCAGCTCTGCTGCGGTGAGCTGGGATATCCCCAAACTCTGCTTCAGGCAGGAGTAGGAATAGGGCTGGGAGCTCCATCGGACTCCGTCCTGCCAACGTCGGCGGCAGCAGGTGCAGTTGCCGGCAGTGTAGGTTCTGGCCCGGCAGGAGACCACTCCGGTGCCGGTGCGGGCTGAGGCAGAAAGTCGATGACCTCCCAAGTCTTGGAATCCGGTGAGCTGTAGGCCAGCAGCCACCGTTCGGGCACGGTTTTGACGCGGTCGGGCGAGCGTTGTGTAGCAACAGTTTGTGCCTTTTGGTGGGCCAGGGTGAGCTGGAAGGGATCCCCTTTGCGGCGATAGGGGCGGCGGGATCCCGGCGGATGCACGATTAGGGTGTAAGTGCCGCTGAGGTGATGGCCTTCCAGGGTTTCTCCTGAGGCCAGCAGCAAAGGTTCACGGCGATCCTGGCGGATTTTCACATCCTGCAATTGCAGGCGGGCTGCTAGCTGGTCACTGCCCACCAAGGATCCCACCGGCCCGGACACATGAGCGATCTGATAGGCAAGGGCCTGCTGCACAATCGGTTTTGGCGGCCTGGGGCCACAGCCGACCAGCAGCCCCACCAGCACAATAGCCACAAGGCTGAGTGCGCCGCGCACAACCGATCCCTGGCCCCTCCACCCCGACTTCGGCATCGCTTCCCCTGAGGCCATCAGACGGTAACTAAGGTGGGGTGTTGCTTCAGGTATTCCGTATTCACGCCGGACTCGCGGGTGAGAGCCACCAGGCCGGTACGAGCGATCTCACGGATGCCAAAGCTGGTCAACATCTTGATGATGGCCACCATTTTGCCGGGATCCCCGGTTACCTCGAGAGTCAAAGACTCCTCCGCCACATCCACAATCCGGGCGCGAAACATTTGGGCCACATCCATAATGGCGGAGCGGGTATCGGGGCTGGCATTGACCTTGACCAGCATCAACTCCCGTTCCACGCAGGGAACATGGGTGATATCGGTAACTTTCAGCACGTCGATGAGCTTGTAGAGCTGCTTCGTCATCTGCTCCACATCGTGTTCATCTCCCTGCACCACCATGGTGATGCGAGAGATCCCCGGTCGTTCGGTGGGGCCAACGGTGAGGCTGTCGATGTTAAAGCCGCGACGGGCAAACATCCCCGCAATGCGGGTTAAAACGCCAGGCTGATCCTGCACGAGGGCGCTGAGGGTGTGTTTCACGGCAACCAGAGGATAGAGAAAAAGCTGAGAAGAGGTTGGGGAAGCACCTGGGAATAACAATACCCTGAGGAAATTTTACGCCAACTTTGCCGGAATGTTTTTCGCATTGCTCCGGTCGGAGCACAGCTGCAGAGCCGGCGCCCTAGAGAAAGACAGCGCAGCCGTTAACTCTCCAAAGACCCGCGCGTAACCCCCAATTGGCTGTGTAGCTTCAGCTCCTGCCACAGTTGGGATCCGCTAAGTTGTCCTTGTAAGAGTTGCTGATAGCGATGCAGCGTTTGTTGAATCTCGGCGGGGGATTCATGCAAAAATTCGATGCGCAGATAGCGCAGGCCCAAGGCCAATAATTTCGGCACATATTCTGCCCCCGTTTGGGCCTTGCCGTTGTAGAGGGTATTCCGACAGCCGGCATCGGCCTTCAAAATGTGCTCGACATTGGCCCTGTCCCTCAGCTTCACCTCGTGTTTTTCACATGGGCGACCACAATTGGTGTAATCCGTTCCGCTGGATAAAAAGGCGCAAAAGACGCAGTGCTCCATGTGGAACAGGGGCATATGTTGATGAAGGGTAACCTCATACCTATGGGCGGGGCCGGCTTGCAGCAGGGATCCCAGTTGCTCGTGGTTGAGGTCATAGGAAGCCGTCAGGCGCTCCAGGTTGTAACGGGTTTTGAGATAGTGGGCCGTGATGGGATTGGCCACATTCAAGGAAAAATCCCCAATGCAGCGCTGCCCGGCAAAAAAACGGAGATGATCGTAATTTCTCACCAAGTAGCCATCGGCCCCAGCGGCCAACACTTGCTTTAGGATCCAGGTTTCTCCCGGCTTGGTGATGCGGGGCGGGGCAGCCCACAGCTCCACCTCAGGATGGGCGGCTTTGGTTGTGCGGATCACCTCCCGATAGCGGCGGGGATCCTCAAACTCCAGATAGATCTGCCTAATACCGCTGGCTATCGCCGCCGGCAGTTGCGCCGGATCCCGCACCAACGCCACCAACTGCGGGGATCCCCTTTCGGGCTCCTCCTGAGAAGGCACCAGATCTTGCCAGCGAGCTTCGGGATTGAGTTGCCAGCGCGGGGGCTGAGCTCGCAGAGCTTGTAGGCGTTCCACCGCTTGTCGGCGCATCTGGTTGAGCAGGCTCACCGGCAGCATTACCTCCCCCTGCAAGGCATTGTGCAGGGATCCCAACTTGAAGGGAGTGGAGCCCAAACGGCCCAGTTGCTGTCGCAGTTTTTCGGTGGTGAGGGGTTGGCGGTGGGCAGCTTCCAGGGGCAGCGGCGAATCCACCTGCACCGTATGGCCTTGCTCATCCCGCAGGATCAGCGTCAGCGGGGATCCCACTTGGCCGTGAACCTCCATGTGGACAGGCCGCTGAAAGCGGGGGTGATCCCCGGCGTAGCTCTGGCGCAGGCGCTTTTCCAGTTCCGGGTCGCTGGTCTTCCAGAGGCGATCCCCCACCCGCAGACGTTTGAGATCAATGACCCCCTCTCCGAAGCTGAGCCAGGCCAGCCCCTGCTTCTCTTGCACCCGGTAAACTCGCCCCCCCTGCTCCGGTAACTCCGGCTGCCCCTGATCAAACACCACGCCATCCCCGGCTTTGAGGGGTGCCTCCAGCCGGATCCCCACCTGATCCTGTTGGATCCCCACCACCTGCCCCAGGTAAACCCCCCGTTTCTTGCCAAACCGCGCGTGCACCAGCTCCTGGTTGTTGATGCCCCGCAGCCAGCCTGTGTAGAGCCCGCGAGAAAAGCTCATCTCCAGCTCGTAGCGTTCCTGCTGCGAAGGCTGCCACGGCTGCCCCGCTCCCAGCGCATCCAAGGCCTGCCGATACACCCGCGTTACATTGGCTACATATTCTGGGGATTTCAGTCGGCCCTCAATTTTCAGACAGCGGATCCCCAGCTTCACCAGCTCCGGTAGCACCTCCAGCCCGGCCAAATCTTGAGGGCTGAGCAGATACCGCTTCTCCCCCAAGTCGCGGCGGATCCCATCTACCACCAGCTCATAGGGCATGCGGCAGGCTTGAGCACATTCGCCTCGGTTGGCCGAACGCCCCCCCAGCGCCTCGCTGGTCAGACATTGCCCCGAGTAGGCCACACACAACGCCCCATGCACGAAGACCTCCAGAGATAGAGGGGATCCCTTCTCTTCCAGATAGGCCCGGATCTGGGCGATTTCCCGCAGGGAACATTCCCGCGCCAGCACCACCACCTCACAGCCCAGCTCGGCGGCAAACTCCGCTCCCACTCCGCTGGTAATGGTCATTTGCGTAGAAGCGTGGATGGGAAAGTCGGGAGAAAGATGCCGGATCAGGCGGGCTATGCCGATATCCTGCACAATCACCGCATCCACCCCCGCCGCGATCATCGAGCGGATGTATCCCTCGGCTTCCGTCAGCTCCCTTGGAAAAACCAGGGTATTTAAAGTAACATAGCCCCGTACCCCCCGCCGGTGCAGCCAGGCCATCAGTTCCGGCAAATCCGCTTCCGTAAAATTGCGGGCACGCATCCGGGCGTTGAAGCGCTCCAGCCCAAAATAGATGGCATCGGCCCCGTTTTCCACCGCCGCCTTGGCACACTCCCAATCCCCTGCCGGAGCCAGCAGTAGGGGCAGCTCAGCGGCACAACGACTCGTCTCTACGGGGCTCATCCCAGAAGCACTCATCGAGAAGCACTTTACTGTAGATGAATGAAGATGAAGAGGAAAAAGCCAAGGGATCCTTAACCCATTCAAACGCAAAAGACCTGAAAGACGGAACCGCTCCAACGCGGAAGCGTCGCGCAGCGCGAGCAGTAAACCCAGGACTCCGTACGTGCCTATTCTGCCGGCTGTTGGCAACTCCTTGATGCTGGAAAACCGTCAGTCTCTGAGGGCTTGCACCACTGGGGAGCCAGCTCTCGGCTAGCGCTTGCAGAGCCGATATACAGGCAAAGTGAAATGAAAGCTGCTGCCTTTGCCCAAGGAAGACTCCACCCAAATCTGGCCGTAGTGGGCACGCACAATCCGTCGGCAGAGGGAAAGGCCGATGCCATAGCCCTCCTGCTGCTGATCCCGGGACAGGCGGACGGAATCGGAGAAGATGCTCTCTTGGTCGGCTTCCGGGATCCCAGGGCCGGTATCGCTGACGGTCACCTGCACCTTTTGGCTGGTGCGATGGAGGACATCGAGGCGGATGGATCCCTCGGCAGGGGTGTACTTGATGGCGTTGTCCAGCAGGTTGAACAGAACTTGGCGGATCTTGTCGGGATCCACATGGACGGAGGGCAGATCCACGGGAATATCCGCTTGAAACTGCAGCCGCTTGCCTTGAATGCGCGGCCATAGCTCCTCGATCACCGCCTGACACAAGCCGGGCAACTGGGTTTCTACGGCTCGAATCCTCAGCTCCGAGGCAGCGCCACGGGCCGACTCCAGAATGTCGGTGATCATGCTGTCCATCTTGCGCAGTTGCTGGCGGGCATGGTCGAACAACTGCCGTTCCAGCGCTTTGTCCAGGGATCCCTCGCGCCCCTGCTGCAGGGTTTCGACCGCCAGAGCCGTGGCCGTCAGGGGACTGCGCAAATCATGCACCAGCATGGCCAGAACGCGATCTTTGAAGTCCAACTGCTCCCGCAATTGGGCCCGCTCCTGCCGCAGCAAAAACACCTCTTCCGACATTTGCAACAGTGCCTCAGTGGTTGGAGGGGAGGTGGGATGCCGTCCTGCCCCCTCTTGTTCGCGTAAGCGGACCGTAGGTCCATGGGAAGCCATTCGCGTCAGCGGGCCGGAGGCCAAAGCCGCCTGGCCTTGCCAACGGGGCCACCACACTTCCAACTGCGTCGCCAAGTCTTCGCCTGCCAAAACCTGAGCAGGCAAGGGTTCAGCCTTGACCAGAGCCGGGGTCACCACCAGCTTGTAATGCTCCGCCAGGTAGGGGTGCTCCTCCAGCGGCACCACTTCCAGTTGGGCAGGGTATTGGCCGGGCAACCCCTGGATGTGCTGGCGCAGATGTTCCTCAAGTTCGGCAACGACAGCTCGACTCTTGGCAAACAACAGCAGGCGAATGACAGAACGAGCGGAGGTGAGGTCTGGCGAAGTCTGCATAGGCCAAAGTCCAGTCGCGTTAGCGCTCGCGATAGCGGTGCGTAGCACATTGCGTAGCATTAAAGCCAAAGGTTGGCGTTTCAGCAGCCGGGATTGCCGTGCGCTCGTTCGCGGAAGCGGACCGTAGGTCCAACCGTAGGAGCCATTGCTGCTTGTTCCTTCCTAACACTAACCTTGGGGAAAGCTTAAAAAGGGACAT
>NZ_JANSIO010000220.1:0-7461 GCF_047462195.1 Synechococcus sp. R3-13
CAACGCCAACTCCTACTCCGACGCCAACACCCAGCCCGACGCCCACACCCACACCCACTCCGACTCCAACGCCAGAGGCGACGCCCACGCTTGCACCTCGTCGCCAGCCGCGCTTTCAACTGGGCCGCCCCCGTCCGACACCAGAGGGGATCCCGGCTGTTCCAACGCCACCGCCCGTAGTAGCCACTCCCGAACCTGAGCTTACGCCTGAGCCCAGCCCAGAGCCCTCTCCGCAAGCTGTGCCCACTTCAACTCCCCAGCCTGTGGCTACGCCTTTGCCGCGCGTGACCCCCATTCCCTTCCAGGAGCGGCGGGTGCGACAGCAGGGGTTGCGGCTTTTCCCGCCGGGACTCCACAGTCCAACCTTGCCAGGTGAGCGATAGCGGGACAGAATCCTTGGTTGACAGAATGCCCTTCGCACAGCGGGCCGTAGGTCTCACTGTTCTCCCAATGCCCCTCTGCCTGGGTGCGCAGTTGCCAGTTGTCGCGTTCTCACACCGGTCAAGCGCGAGGAGCGTGGAGCGACGGGAAAGAATCCCCCGGCTCTAGCCGTGGGGAGAACGTCGATTCCTGCCCAATGGAAGGGCCGGTCGTGTGGCTAAGCTGATGGGGTTGAGCCAAGCCAGGAGCATTGCCCCCTCAACCTTCTCGCACCGATTGCGGTCGCGGAATGGGATCCTGGTTTTCCGCCTGGGTGGAGCTCTGGATCCCATTCTCTCCACTTTCCAACCTGAGCAAGGGCCGCAATCGGGATCCCTGCCAGGGATCCAGGACATCCCGAATCAGCACCTCCTGAATCCACACCTGCAGGATCGCCGCCAAGGGCACGGCCAGGAACAGGCCCAGCACCCCAAAGAAAAAGGCTGAAGTAATTTGGGCTACTAGGGTTAGGGCGGGCAGGAGCGACACCTGTCGGGACATGACGATCGGGGTGAAGACGCTGCTTTCCAACTGCTGGATCAGGATATACAGTCCCAGCACCGCCAAGGACTTCCAAGGGGCATCCGTGAGGGCTACCAGCATGGGGGCCACCACGCTCAGGGTTGGGCCGATGTTGGGGATGAAGTTGAACAATCCCGCCAGCACCGCATTGGCCAAGATCAGGGGCACCCCCAAAATCCACAGCCCGATCCCACTCAGCAGCATCACCAAGGTGCTGGTAAACAGGATCCCCATCAGCCAGCCCCGCAGCGCCAGCTCACAGCGCTTGAGGATGTAGCGAATGCGGGGACGGTAAAAGGCCGGGAAAACCGAGACAAAAGCGCGACTGTAGGCTTGGGGATCCGCCAACAACAAAATGGTGAGGATGATCACAAACAACAGGTTGAGCAGGGTGCCGAAAAAGGCAGTGAAGGACTGGGAGAAAAAGTCGCGCACCTGTCGCACCAACTCGGTGGCCTGGGGCACCAAGCTATTGGCCAATTCCCGCAGCGTCGGCAGCTCAATATCCGTCGGCAAAGAGAGGATCAAGCTCTCGAACAGTCGCTGGGCCTGAACGATCCCGGCGGGCACCCCATCGGTAAACAGCCGCCGCAACTGCTCTGCCAGGGGGGGCACTACGATCAACCCCACTAGGACCGCGCCCACCAGAACTGTCAAACTGGTCACGACAATCGAGGGGCCACGCCGAAAGCCGTAGCGCTGTGGGATCTGGGCCAAGGTATCCAATGCTACTGCCAACACAATGGCCGCGAACACCAACAGCAGGATCTGCCGGATCTGCCAAAGCAGAACTAGCAGGCCCAACAGCGCCCCTAGCCCCAGCCACTGGGCGAAGGTCACCCGCCAGCTCACCTCCTCTCTCGCCCGGTTGTCGCCTATTCTAGATGGGATCCCGACAAGTCCCATCGCTATTCGAGAACCCTGGATGCGCGATCCTGTCCCTTCAGAAGTGACTTTAGCCGCCCGCAGCAGTGGGATGGAGTTTTTGCTCACGGATGAAGCTCCCCTGCTCTCGGTGGGGGGAGTGTCCCGTTATTTGAAATCGCTGCTGGCCGGGGATCCCTACTTGGCCAGGCTGTGGGTGAGCGGGGAAGTCTCCAGTTGCCAGCGCAACCGCAATGGCCACCTGTTCTTGACCCTAGTCGATCCGGAAACCGGCGACGTTCTCAAGGGGGTGGTCTGGCAGGGCCAAACTTCCCGGCTCAGTTTCTGGCCGGAAGTGGGGCAACAGGTGCTTGCCCTTGGGCAACTTGGCATCTATAGCGGCGGCAGCCATTATCGCCTCGTCATCTGGCAATTGCTGCCTGCCGGGGAAGGGCTGTTGGCGTTGCGATTTCAACAGCTCAAGGCCCGCCTCAGTGCTGAGGGCTTGTTCGATAATCAACGACCTCTGCCTGTTCATCCCCAGTGCATTGCCGTCGTTAGTTCCCCCCACGCTGCCGGCTGGGGAGATATTCGGCGCACCCTCAACCAGCGCTACCCCGGGCTACGGGTGCTGTTCTCCCCAGCTCAAGTGCAAGGGGAGGCGGCCCCGGAATCAATTGTGCGGGCCATTCGCCGGGTGGAACAGGATGGGCGGGCGGAAGTGCTTCTTTTGGCGCGGGGCGGTGGAGCCAGCGAAGATTTGGCCTGTTTTAACGATGAGCGGGTGGTGCGAGCCATTGCCGAATGTCGGATCCCGGTGGTCACCGGGATTGGCCACCAGCGGGATGAAACCCTGGCGGACTACGCTGCCGACTACGCCGCCCATACCCCAACGGCAGCTGCCGAGCGGATCGTGCCGGATCTGGGGGAATTGCAGCGTCAGGGATCCCAGTTGCGCCAGAAGTTGATCGAACGCACTCGCCAAGCTTTGGAAAGGGCCCAGCAGCGTTTGCAGCAGGCCCAACACCACCTGGCTTACGTGCATCCAGAGCGGCTGTTGCAACAGGCTCAGGATCGCTTGACCCAACACCAACATCGCCTGCTCCAAGCCGTGCGCCATCGCTTCCAGCAACGCCAACAGCACCAACAGGCCCTGCAAGATCGCCTCCAAGCGCTCGATCCCGAAGCCATTCTGAAACGGGGCTATGCCTTGGTGCGAGATGAAGAGGGATCCCTGATCCGCACCCATCGCCTGCCTCCCCAAACCCGCCTGATGATACAACTGGCCTCGGGAAGCCTATGGGTACGAGTAGAGGAGAGCCATGAGCCGCCGCAAACGTGAGGAGCCGTGGCGCTATGAAGCAGCCATTGCCGAGGTGGAAACTTTGATTGCCCAGATTGAATCGGGGGAACTGGATCTGGCGGAAGTGGTGGAGCGCTTTCAACAGGCCGCCCGAACCCTGAAAACCTGCGCGGACTTCCTGGAGCAAAAGCGGCAGCAGGTGGAGATCATCATCGAGCAATTGGGCCAAGAGGAAGAAGACCTGCCCGAATCATAGGGATCCCACCTGATCATTCCCCCTGCACTGCTGTCGCCATTCTGCTTCACTATGGATGGTCGTTGGATGGTTGTCTTTATCCTTGCGCCCCCATGCCCGCAAAGATCCTCGATGGCAAAGCCTTAGCCGCCCGCTTGCAAGCGGAGATGGCCGCCCAAGTGCAAGCTTGGATACCCCAGGTGGGGCGACCACCGGGATTGGCAGTGCTGCGGGTTGGAGAGGATCCCGCCAGTGCGGCTTACGTGCGTGGCAAAGAGCGGGCCTGTGAGCGGTTGGGCATTGCTTCTTTTGGCCGACATTTTTCCGCCCAAGACTCCCCTGCCCATTTGCTCGACACCATCGACCAACTCAATCAGGACGAGCGGGTGGATGGCATCCTCGTCCAACTGCCCCTGCCCCCCGGCTGGGATCCCATCCCCCCCCTTCTGGCCATCAATCCCGACAAAGATGTGGATGGACTCCATCCCCTCAACCTGGGCCGGCTGTTGCGCGGCGAACCCGGCTTGCGCAGTTGTACCCCTTTGGGCGTGATGCGCCTGTTGCAGGCAGAAGGGATCCCGATTGCAGGCCGAAAGGCAGTGGTGGTCGGTCGCAGCATCTTGGTGGGCAAGCCCTTGAGCTTGATGTTGTTGGCCGCCGATGCGACGGTCACCCTAGCCCACTCCCGCACCCCCGACTTGGCAGAAGTGACCCGCGCCGCCGACATTGTGGTGATGGCCGTGGGCCGCCCCCGCCTATTGAGGGCAGACATGGTGAAACCCGGCGCGGTGGTCATCGACGTTGGCATCAACCGCATCGAGACCCCCACCGGAGCCGAGCAATTGGTGGGAGATGTGGACTATGAAGCGGTCAAAGAGTTGGCCGCTGCCATCACGCCCGTACCGGGAGGCGTAGGGCCGATGACGGTAACGATGCTGCTGGCCAACACCCTACAGAGCTATAAACTGCGCAGCCACTTGTGTAGTCATTATTAAACAGGAATGAAACATTTCTGTTGCATTGTTCCCTAACTTCCCTCTCTCTCTGGGAGAAGAGCTGGGGTTGGTCGCGGCAGCGGCACAGAGCGCTTGGGGAGTGTCTCAATCTAGCTTGAAATGACTATGGTTTGGAGACTGTTCTCAAAATGTTCTGTTGCTTGGATCCTCCCCCTTTGGCCCAGAAGAGTAAGGAATGGAGAAGTTGCCCCAGAGGAGTTTGAGGTGACCGCTGCAAATGTCCAAGCTGCGCGCGGAGCACCCTAAGGCTGCAAGATCATCGACCAGGAGCCGCTCTCCCCATCCCAAAACGGGGCCAGAGACTCTCCCACCACATTTGGCCCCCAATAGCGGCGGGTTCCATCCAAGGCGAAAGCCACCACAATGTCTCCGGGGCCGATTTGCAGCGGTTCTTCTCCCAAGCTCAGCAGCAATCCTTCGCTGCCCCCTTCTCCAGGTGCAAAATCCCAGTGGGCTGTCTCTGGATTGATCATCCGTTCGCCGCTGCGCATCAAGATCACCAGCCGAACCGGATGGGGCGTGCGATTGCCGACCCGAAAGGGTCCTGTGCGGGCGAAGGTGGGGACAGCCTGGGGGGGCAAGGCAGGTTCTGAGTGCAGAACAGGGATAACATTCCCCTCAACGGAATCCTCCAAGGCTTTCAGCGTCGGTTTCTCCAGAGTCTGTGCCCTCAATCCCTGCACGAGAACCCCTACCCCAACCAGAGCGGCAGACAACACTAGGGATCCCTTGCCCCTCAAGGCCCTGTTCATGGATGGCCCACCAGCGAAAAGAGAGGCGACAGCCCGAGCAATGTAGGCAGAAAATGACCAGATCAAGACGCACATCGAGACCACTGCAAGCCAAAGTGATACGTGTCGAGTTAGACAAAAGGCATCAACTGCTGCCCTACCCCTGATAGACCAGCCATACGCGTACAGAGTTCCATCAGAGGATAACGCCCCCACCGTGCAGAACACGATCGTTCAGCTACGTTAACACGTCCATTCCTCTATTCCCTGTGCTTTGGAGGAACAAGGAATAAGGGATCCCCCACTCCAGACCAAGCTAAGCAAGTTTGGATCCCTTTTAGGGATTCACAGCCCGACGCTGCCACCCTTCGGAAGTGCGCTCGTACACCGTCCGCAATTGGGGATAGATCTGATCCCCCTTAAGCTGCAAGTGATCCACCTCTGTTGGCTCCAGCAGTAATGCCACAAAAGTCTGCGGGGGCAGCGGATCTTTCTCTTTCGGCAACTCTTGAATAAAAGCCTCTGGCGGGGCGAGCGGCCCTTTGGGTTCCGGCCAAAACCAGAGGAGCCGTCCTTTTTCCGATATTTGTTGCCACAACTGCTGCCGCTGGCGCTGGGCCTGGGGATCCGGATGATCGGCGGCGATGGCCTCAAGGGTGCCGGCAATGCGGAATTGCTCGCGGGTTTTGCAGAAATACCAGCAGATCTGAGCCTGGGAGCAGTGGGCAATTTGTCGGATCTTCTCGCTGCGACTATCCACCGCCAATTGAATGCGGTCGGTATCGCCCAAAAACCCCCGGAAAACGACCGTGCGGTTGCGCGGATGCCCCTGGGGATCCACCGTGGCCAATTGCAAATACCGCACACCGGGATCGCTACGGTTACGGTGCAGTGCCGCCTGAATCAGCGCCCGCCAAGAGGGATCCGCAGTAGAATTGCCCTTCGGGTCTTTCATCCGTTTTTCGCAAGGTGCAAGCAAGCCAGGATTGGGGCTCTCTCTCCCTTAGCTAGGGGGTGGAGAAGCCTCAGATTGGGAGTCTCTGGAGTGCCTTGGTGAGGACTCCGCACCGCTGATGCGACCAGAGCTGGGATCCGGCTCAGTTGGGCTGATGGGATGAAAGTGGTGCTCCAGCCAGCCTTCCGGTGGCCCCTCAAACCGCTCCGGCACCGGCTGCTTCACCTGCAATCCCCGCAACACCGCGTTGAGATAGGCGCTATCCCAGCTAAAGAAGCGGCTTTCGCGGATTTTGTGCCACACCGAACGCGACATCAGCAACGTCCGCTCTACATCCTGGGCTCCCAGCTTCAGCAAGAACTCCTCCCGTTCCGGCTGGTAATCGGTGGAGGCCAAGGCCAGAGATTGCGGCGGATGAGCCTGAGTAAGCTGGGCCATCTTGGCCATGAGTTCGGGGTAAAGCCAAGTGTAGGCGGGGTGAACCGTGAGCTTGGCCACATGAGGTTGCTGCCCGGTGCGATCCAACTTCAAGTTGAAGTAGCCGATGGCGGTTTTGCGTTCGGGCTCGTAAACACACACTTCCACCCGTTCCGTCTGGCTAATGGCGCATTTGGCCTGCTCCAAAAGCCAATCCAGTGGGTTGGTGCGAAAATCGTTCACCTCGCGGTCGTACACCTGGCGCACAGTGGCCGGCATGGATCCCGTATCCAGTTGGTAGATGGCATAGGCATCCCGGTTGGTCACCGGCACCAGGTTGGGCAATTTGGGCTCGTGCTGGCTGAGAGCTGCCAGAATATCGGCTGGAATCGACCAGTAGGTGATCTGAGCCAAGGGTTGGAAGCCGTTGCGCCGGTAGAGCGCCATTGCCCCCTTGTTGTGGATGTTCACCTCCAGGATCCAGGTGCGAGCTTCCCGAAAGTGCTCCATGCAGTGCTTGAGCAGCCGGGATCCCACCCCCTGTCGCTGGGCAGAGGGCGCCACTGCGATATGATCGACCCGCCAGGTGCTGCGGGAATGGTTGAAGGGAGAAACCTGAATCACCCCCTGAATCTTGCCCTTCAGCTCCGCCACATGCACTGTAAACATGTGCTGGAAGCGATTGGGAAACAGGGTCAGGGTTTTCAGGGGCCCATACCACTGGCGCAACCGCCGCACTTGGCGACGAATATCCACCGAGCGGCTGCTGTACTCTTCATCAAAGGCTTGCGCCAAAATCTCTTCCACAGCCTCCAGATCCCCCAGTTGGGCGGGGCGAATGATCAGGTCAGGGGCACCAATGGGGGCTTCGGCATCCGGGTCAGGTTTTGCTGTGGTGTTGTCCATGCCAATCGCAGGCGGGAGAATATTCAAAGCATAGCTCAGGCTCTCTTGCTTTTTCTAACCGGGAGCATGACTCTAGTCAATAATAAGCTCAA
>NZ_JANSIO010000221.1:0-11017 GCF_047462195.1 Synechococcus sp. R3-13
GCCGGCAATGTAGCCACCAAAAAGGATCCCTCATGTTCTCGGAAGAGGAGGCTGGCCACGTTGTCTTTTTCGGGGGAAACTGCGTCCACCAAGCCGAACTTCACCTCTTTGAACTCAGCGGCACTGGCGGTAACAGCCGGTTCCAGGGCAAAGCCCACCCCAATCACCACATCAAACCCCTCTTCGGCAAACTTGCGTACCCCCGGCCCCAGTTGGGAGGGATCCGTCGGCTCAAAGTCGAACACCTGCACTCCAAAGTCCTGCTTGGCGCGTTCCGCCCCTTCTGCCGCCGATTGGTTGAAGCTGCGATCGTTTTTGCCCCCTTCTCCAAAGGCAATACCCACCCGTATTTGAGGCTGAGCGGCACTGCTGAGAACGAACAGCCCCGTCAATATCCCCGTTAATACCCAAGAGATCCCCAAGGTTTTGCGCATCATGATGGTTTCCTATCGCCCCAGTAGCTTGATTAGCATCTCTCGAAAAGCCATTTTGTCCGCTCTGAGCACAACCTCAGCATTGGCAGGCCGACCCAGAATGCCTAGGCGATCCACCAAGCTATAGCCGCGAGTTAGCTCTCCGCAACATTCCACGTCCACATAGTGACGGGAACTTTGGCCAATCAGTTCCGGCTGCAAAGCCATGGCCATGGTTAAAGAATCGGGATGGGTGATGCCGTCAAGACCTCCCCCTTCAGGATGGGAGCGGTTGAACTCCCAGGCCACCCGGTTCACCGCTAAGTAAAAGCGGCTGAGGGGAGTATCCAGGGAGAGGATCGGTTCTAGCTCTTCTCGTGTCAAAAAGCCATCGCTGACCGCCAGATCCCAAGGGGACAGCACCACCTCAAATCCAGCCTGCAACACCTTTTTGGCCGCTTCCGGATCCACGTAAAAGTTGAACTCGGCAGCCGGTGTGATGTTGCCGAGAGCATGGTTGGTGCCACCCATGATCCAGAGTTTTTTCACTTTGTGAGGTAGGTTGGGATCCTGAGCCAAGGCAAGAGCCAGGTTCGTCAGGGGGGCTTGGGCGATAATCTGCAGCTCTCCGGCCCAGCGGTTGGCCAGCTCCACAATGGCTGTCGGGGCGAAAAGCGATTCCGGGCGCTGCCTGGCCTTGGGGAAAAAAGAATTGCCCATGCCGTCTTCTCCATGGACGTAGGCCGCTGTAACCAGCTTGCCCACCAGGGGTTTGCTGGCCCCGGGATAGACCGGGATCCCAGCTTTTCCCGCCACCTCCAGGGTATAGAGAGCATTTTCAACGCATTGTTCCAGGTGCAAATTGCCAGCACAGACGGTGATCGCTTCCACACTGCTGTTGGGCCAGAGCAACCCAAAGAGCAACGAGGTGACATCATCTCCCGCCGTATCCGTGTCGATCAAAAAGCGCTGCACAGCCATACACAGGCTAAGCCCAAATCAAGGTGTCATCTTAACCCTTGCAGGCAGTCTCAGGGCAGCCATTGAGCCGGTGTATCTTGAGAGGGGATCCGTGTAGGCTTGAGTCGATTGATGTCCTCTTCCATCCGTTCCATTACGCCGCAACAGATGGCTCAACACCTACGGGATCCCGAGGCTGGGCCTCTGCAATTGATCGATGTGCGGGAACCGGCAGAGCTGGAGCTGGTGAATTTGAATGCTTTAGGCTTTCGCAACTACCCCTTGAGCCGGTACGAGGAATGGAGGGAACGGATCCTCACAGAGCTGGATCCAGATCAGCCAACTTTTGTGCTCTGCCATCATGGCATCCGCTCTGCTCAGATGAGCCGGTGGCTACAGGCCAACGGGTTCACCCAGGTTTATAACATCAGCGGCGGCATTCACGCTTGGGCTTGTGAGGTGGATCCCTCCCTGCCCACCTATTGAGGTCACGGGCAAACCAGCACCATGTTCCCCATTCTTCATCTGCAGGGGGATCCCCAACAACGAGGCCAACAGTATGGATCCCAGGCGGCCCAACTCATTCGCCACAGCATTGCTAGTTACGCCCGCCAATTTGCCTACCGCTGTGGTCTCACCTGGCAGCAGGCCCAGACCCAAGCAGAGGGATCCCTGCCCTGGCTAGAGCGCCACGTGCCCCACCTGCTGGAAGAAATCCAAGGCATTGCCGCGGGGAGTGGCTTTCGTTTCGCCGAGATTCTGGCCCTCAATTTGCGCACCGAGATTTTATCCAGATCGGTTCCCAGGGGATCCCATCCCGACTGCGCCGCTGCTCTGGAACACAATCTCCAAAACGGGGTGCCCCAGCACCCACCGGATCCTGCTCATGAATTCAAGGGGATTGATCTCATTGATCCAGCCCAAGCCAACCCGGATGGGGGAGAATGCACCACCCTGGCGGCCTTGCCCCAGGCTACCTCCACCCACCACACCTACTTGGCCCAAACCTGGGATTGGATCGGGGAGCAGCGCAGGGCCTGTGTGCTGTTGTGCGTTCGCTCCGATACCCACCCTGCCTACCTCACCCTGACCGAAGCTGGGATCCTGGCCAAAATTGGCCTCAATCAAGCAGGGTTGGCCGTGGCCCTCAACCTCTTGCGCTCTACCCTAGATGGGCAAACCGAGGGAATGCCGGTGCATTTGCTATTGCGCTTGTTGTTGGAGTGTGAGGAGTGGCAGCAAGCTGTGGAGAGGGTGGGATCCTATCCTTACACCGCGTCCTCTTGTGTCAGCGTTGCGGGTACCGCAGGACAGGCGGTAGGCCTACAGCCCGCTAGTGCAATCAGCTTTGAAATCAGTCCACGAGGAATTGGCCTGCATCTCCCTCAAGGAGGGATCCTCGCCCACACCAATCATTTCCTGGATCCGGCCTTGCGAGAAGATGAGCTGCCCCCCCATATAGGATCCTCCACAAGGCTAGAACGGGCCTATCATTTGCTTCGCCAGAGTGCTCAAACGGGAACCCTAGACGCGGTCGCTCTTCAAAAAATCCTACAAGACCGGACGAATGCCCCCCACTGCATCTGCCGCCATCCGGATCCCCATCTGCCCGCCTGGGATCGCACCGAAAGCGTAGCGGCTGTGGTGATGGATTTGAACCGGCAAATCTTACACCTGGCCCCCAACATTCCCGATCAAGTGGAGTTTGTACCGATTTCCGGGATTTTCTAGGTTTGGAAGATGCAGTAGGATCGAGCTGAAGAGAGAGGAGGGGCAGGCGATCGCGTCCTTGCTGTCGCCACCAGACAGCGGGATGAGGAAAGTCCGGGCTTTCAGAAGAACACACCGCTGGGGAAAGCCCAGTGCGGGTAACCGCGAGGATAGTGCCACAGAAACATACCGCCGATGGCTGGGATCCCAGCACAGGTAAGGGTGCAAAGGTGGGGTAAGAGCCCACCAGCAACGTCGTGAGGCGTTGGCTCGGTAAACCCCGGTGGAAAGCAAGGCCGCAGCCGCAGGACTATGGCTGTTCTTCGCCCCTGTCGGTTGCATCGAGGTCACGGTACCCAAAGTGGGGAAGGGTGCTCTCGATGGTGGTGAGCCGCTAGAGGGTGATGGCAACATCACTCCCAGATGGATGATCGCCAGTGCAACTCTGCACTACAGAACCCGGCTTACAACCTCCTCTCTTTTCTATCTGGTCTCTGTTGGGTCACGCCTGCCATCCACAGCTCCACGCAGGCTTGCAGAAGGGGGGGGATCCTGGCGGTTTCGGCGCCTTTCTCTGATTTTTTAGATTTTTCATCCGATAGCTGCCCCTCAACAGAGGGCTCGGTTCCGTCGGCGCCAACGGAAGGCAACTCGGCAGTTACCGCCAACATTGCTGCTCCCAAAATCATTACATGCAAAACCCCAACGGCTGCATAAAGGCGATCTGGCTCGACAGATTGCAACTCAGAGTTGGGAAATCGCCGCAAATACTCTGTCAGCTGTTCTTGGGCCTGAGAAAAACCCATCCGCAAGGCGCGACGATGTTCCTCAGAATAAAGGCCAGCCTCCCCGACCAGGGAGCGCACCAGTTCAGGATTATCGGCCAAAGCCCGAAAACAGGTGTGGACATAGCGCAGGAGAATGGCTTGCAACCCAGAACCTTGAGAGGGGGCGGGATCCGCCTTCAGAGGCAGATCGGCAATGCCGGAAAAAACCCCCAACTCGCCAAATACGGCCAGGAGTAACCCTTGCTTGGTGCCGAAGTGCCGAAACAGGGTGACCTCATTCACTCCGGCCAAATCCGCAATTTGACGGGTGGTGGTCTGGGTGATGCCCTGACGAACGAACAGCTCCCGAGCCGCATTCAGCAGCCTTTGCCGAGAAGAAGGACGTGCCATAGTGAGGAGAAAACCTGAAGAATTGCGGCGGGCTGCAAGTGACGCTTGCATTTACGGTGGAATACCGCTAGGCTTAATGTCAAGCGAGAGGATGTCGGCAGCGTTGCCTCTGCTCCTCTTCTTCCTGTGTAGCCAAGTTCATCACAGCGGAGCACATAGCAAGTCACCGCTGGCTATGGCGGTGTCTTCAGGGGTTTGACTCCGTTTTCACGTTGGGCCGCTGTTATCCGGCGGCCTTAACTTGGGCTTTGTGTTTTGGCTCTTTCCTAGTCAGTCTAGTCTACTTCTTCTTCTGAGGTTTTGTGGGTTCATGACCACTTCTTTTTCTCGCCAATCGCTGAATCATCCCGCTCCGCTCATTCAGCCCGAGCCCCAAGAGTCCTTTCGGTTTGCTTGGGAACATGTGCTCTTCTTTGCCATCTTTCACGTGGTGGCTTTGGTGGGAGGCATTTTCTTCTTCTCCTGGCCCGCTCTGGGAGTAGCCCTATTTCTCCACTGGTGTTTCGGCAGCTTAGGCATCTGCTTGGGGTACCACCGCCTGCTCAGCCATCGTAGTTTCCAGGTGCCCAAGTGGCTGGAATATGTCTTCACGACTCTCGGTGCCCTGGCCGTTCAAGGGGGGCCGATCTTTTGGGTGGGTGGCCACCGTCAGCACCACGCCTTTACCGAAGACGAGGAGAAGGATCCCTATTCTGCTCGTAAGGGCTTTTGGTGGAGCCACATACTCTGGCTGATCTACCACCGCGAAGAATTTTTTAACCCTGAGAAGTATTTTGCCTTTGCGCCCGACTTGGCTCGGGATCCCTTCTACCGCTGGCTGGATAGGTATGCTCTGCTTTTGCAACTGCCGTTGGCTGCAATACTCTACCTGCTGGGGGGCTGGTCATTCGTCGTGTACGGTATCTTCGTGCGGACAGTGCTGCTGCTGCATTGCACCTGGTTAATCAACTCGGCCAGCCACTTCTGGGGTTACCGGACTTTCGAGAGCAATGACAATGCTCGTAACCTTTGGTGGGCGGCCATTCTAACCTATGGTGAAGGCTGGCACAACAACCATCACTCGGACCCGAAGTGTGCCAGAGCAGGTCTGCGCTGGTGGGAAATTGACATGACCTACTGGGCCATTTGGCTTCTGGCGCGGTTGGGATTGGCTCGCAAGCTACACGCGACCCATCAGCTTCAGGCCAATCGATAGAGATTGATTGGTTGCCAAGTGGCTACCTCCCACTATAATCTTGTCTAGGCTCTACAGGAAACTTTGAGGGGATCCCTGCTTCCAGGGATCTCTACTTTCTTTGAAAAGGCTAGGCGTCTTCTATTCAGCGACGCATGGATCTCGACCCTGCAGAGTGGTAGATCTGGCCAATGCTGAGGGCTGCACGCGGCTGTGAAGCAGTCAAGGGGATGGAAGGGATTGCCTTGATCTTTGGAGGCCAAGGCTGAGCAGAGGAGAACTATACTCTGACGAAAGCCAGCCTAGAGAAGTTGGCCGCCAATGCCTATCCAGGGACAGTTTTTTTGCACGTGCGCGTATGGATGCCCAAGATGGCCCAGCGCGCCGCTGCTGAAGACGCTCATGCAGTACCTGGCCAACCAGGAAAATGTCTACACAATCCCTATCGGCGCTCCCAATGGAAAAGCTTTGGTGCAGAGAATGTCACGTGTTCAATCTAGGCCTATTTATTCGATAACTGCACCTGCCCCGGGTCAAACTCCTCACTGAGGCAGTTTTGTCTTAGAACTTGTAGAGGAATCATCCGGGGAGCGCTTTTTGTTTGTAGAGAAGGCTAGTCTTCCAAGGGGCTATGCTGCCACGCTCCATAGTGGTCAAGAATACGCTTAATTTGTTCTATGTCGGCATCGGGTTCTTGATAAATATGGAGCGCCTCTATTTGGCTGTCTTGGTAGCGAAAGGTGGAGTTTTTTTTCCACTCCAGCTCCGTTTTCACCCCTGAAACACAAGCCAAATGGGCAGCCAATTCCCGATAAACCATCAGGGGCATAGAATCGTAGCGAACAGCGTAGCGTTTCAGCTTGGGGACGCTCACGTATGACAACCCAATCAACGTAGCTCAAAACAACTCAAGTATAGTCACTTCAAGTTAGATTAAGACGCTTCCTAACTACTCCGCGGTGTCGCCCAAATGCTCCGCATCACTTCCGCGAGCCCCCCAATCCCTCTCCCTAAGAGAGAGAAGAGCTAGAAAGCACTGCAACGGAACAGTTTCATTCCTCATTGAAATGACTATAACTTCTGGGCAATACAGTCACCAAAACCCCCCGCTCAACACTCTTTGCTGGACACTTGACCGGCAAAATGGGATGGGACTAAGCAATTTTGTCATCGACCAAAGTGCAGCAATTGACCTGATCTAGGCAAATCTTTCCCCATTGCAAGGCCCAGCGTACTAAGGCCACCCGATTTGCCGTTCGGGTCTTGCTCAAAATATTGCTGATGTGATTGTCAACGGTGCGCTTGCTGATCTCTAGGCGTTCCGCGATGTCCTGATTGGTCAGTCCTGCTGCAATCAACTCAATGACCTGCAGCTCCCGTTCGGACAACAAGTCTGCGGAATGATAGTCAGTACCCATTCCGAATGCCTGCTTAAGATGAACTGTAAAGATTACCTACCCCAATTCTAGGGGATCACCCCTGAGATGGATAGCCCTGCAGCAGGGAAATCTTGAGCGATTCTCGGCCAGACTCCGGCTGCAGGCCACTGATGCGAGCGTTTTCGGATAGGCTTCACAAGGGATCCAGGTGCTTCCGGGGCAGTTCCACCTGAACCCACAGCCCACCGGTTTGTGGGTGATTGCGCAATTGGATGGTGCCCCCATGAACCTCGACAATCTGCCGCACAATTGCCAGCCCTAGGCCGGTTCCGCCTTTGCTGCGGGCCCGCGCAGTGTCGGTGCGGTAAAAGGGCTGGAAGACCAACTCAAATTGATCCTCTGGCAGGCCGGGGCCGTGGTCGTACACCTCTAACTGCACCTGGGATCCCTGCTCCGAAAGCACCACGTGGATAGGAGAGTCGGGCTTGCCATACTTGACGGCGTTGTCCAAGAGATTGAGGATGAGGCGGTATAGGCGTTGCTCATCTCCCCAGAGGTAAATCTGGGACAATCCGCTCAGGTGCAGTTCCTGGTGTCGAGGCTTGGCCAACGGCTCTACACTTTGCCAGGCCTCGCGCACCAAACTTGCCAGATCCACCCAACGCCATTGGGAGCGGGATGCGGCTCCCAAATTGAGGGCACTGAGTTCGAGCAAGTCTTGAACCAAACGGCTCAGGCGCAGAGTTTCATTTAGCAATCGTTCCACCCAGACTGCCTGAGCAGCATCGACCCGGCTTTGTAAAGTTTCGGCCAGCAAGCGAATGGAGGTGAGGGGGGTTTTCAGCTCGTGAGCCACATCCGAAGCCCAGCGATCCCGCTGTTGGGCCAGCATTTTTGCTTCCAGCCGGTCTTCTAAAAAAATGGCCACGTGCGCTTGCGGCAGGAGCAACCCCCAAGCCCGCAGCGGAATCGGTTTGCCATCCCCACCGGAAGGGTAGAAAATCCATTCGCGACTTTGGACAGGAGCAGCGGTCTCCTGTCGGCGGGTAGCCTCGATGAGCTGATCCAACTCGTAGGAGCGCACCCATTCCAGCAAGAGCTTGATGCCCGGCTGCCATTGGCTGATGCGCAGCAGACGCTGGGCGGCAGGATTGCACTCCAGCACCACGTTGTTTTCGTCCACCCGCAGATATCCCCAAGGGAGCCGCTGACCCAGGTATTGCCAGTTTTGCAGTTGCTGTTTTTGGTTGGCCCAATCCAGATCTTGTTGGCGAAGATGACGGCTGAGCAAGCTGAGCATCTGTTCCAGGGAGTGGAGGGGCATGGCCAGATGCACCAGGGATCCCAACCGCTGCAATTCGCGTCTGAAACGGCGCCGAGTCTGCCACAGCAGGAGCAACGTGCAAAGCAAACCGATTCCCAGCCCGATCAGGATCCCGGCTTCCAGTCCCATGTTCCCACCACCTTTGCTGCCATTGTCGCTCAGGGAAGCAAGAGTGGAGGCGAAAGCCCGGTTGCCGGCCTCTTATCGACGATGTACGAGGGTGGTACTGGCTTGGTCGGTGGGCACAAGCAAGATCTCGCTGATGTTCACGTGGGGGGGACGGGTTGCCGCAAACACCACCACTTCAGCCACATCCATCGCCGTCAAGGGGGTGAGGCCCTGATACACTGCTGCCGCGCGGGCGCGATCCCCACGGAAGCGCACTTGGCTGAACTCGGTTTCCACCAGGCCCGGCTGAATCTCGGTGACGCGAATGGGGGTGCCCAGTAAATCCAGCTTCAGCCCCTCGGAGATGGCCCGCACGGCGGCCTTAGAAGCGCAATACACAGCGCCACCTGGGTAGGTCTGCCGACCGGCAATGGAGCCGATGTTCACCACATGGCCTCGACCTCGCTCCACCATGCCGGGCAAAACGGCGCGGGTAACATAGAGCAGACCCTTGAGGTTGGTATCGATCATCTCTTCCCAGTCTTGCAAGGCCCCCATGTGGAGCTTGTCCAAGCCACGACTTAAACCTGCATTGTTGACCAAGATGTCGATGTTGGCCCACGGCGAGGGCAAAGATTGAAGCGCCTGCTGCACGGCTGCCCCATCCCGCACATCCAAAGCCAGCAGGTAGGAAGGAGTGCCGTAAGCCTGCTGCAATTCCCCAGCCAGTTCCTGCAGCCGATCCTGACGGCGGGCCACCAGAATCAGGCGGGCTCCAGAACGGGCAAAAAGGGTGGCACAAGCGGCCCCAATGCCGCTACTGGCTCCGGTGATGAGCACGATGGAGTTTTCGATCATCATTTGCTAATTCAAATGCTGTGATTTCAGTTGGGTTGAGTCGGAGAAAAATGGACAGCCACCTTCAGCTTCCTCGTCAGTTCGAGGCTACAGCCATTCTAGAGTTCGAGCCACTTCCCCAAGGGGAGTCTGGGATCCAGCAAACGAATCGTTTCTCTGCCGTTCGGTAGCGACGCTACCGCTTCCTGCAAAAGCTCCTTAAAGAGAGCGCTCCAGCAGCTTGACACAAGCGTACAGGGTATCCAAATGGGGAGTGGGCACCCCCACCAAACGCCCCAGCTCGGTGATGGCTCCCACAATGGCCTCGATCTCCGTCCGTCGCCCCAGCTCAACATCCTGCAGCATCGAGGTGCGATGGGATCCCACGCGGGCTGCATCTTCTAGCCGCTCTTCCAAAGAGACCGGCAGCCGGATCCCCAGAGCTTGGGCTACAGCCTCAACTTCCCGCATCACCGACCGAACCAAAGCATGGGTGGGTGGGTACTGAGCGATCTCATCTTGAGCAGCTCGGGTGAGGGCGCTGATGGGATTGAAGGCGGCGTTGCCCCACAGTTTCTGCCAGATCTCGGCCCGAATCTGCGAGGTGAGAGTGGTGGCAAGCTGCGCCTGTTCAAAGATGGCGGCCAAGGACTGCAACCGCCCTGACAGGGATCCATCCGGCTCCCCCAGAATGTAGCGCCCACCCCCTGTGTGCAAGACCACTCCTGGCTCTGCCAACTGCACAGCAATGTACACCACACAGCCAATCACCCGCTCTATCGGCAAATGAGCAGCGATAACCCCTTCTGGATCCACGGAAGTCAGGGAATGCCCCTCAAACTCGCCCCCATGCCGGTAAAAGTACCACCAGGGGATACCATTCTGGGCAATCACAATGGGGGTGTCGGGGCCACACAGGGATCCCAGTCGAGGGGCAAGCTGCGGCAAGCTGTGGGCCTTGACCGTCACTATCAGCCAGTCCTGTGGGCCCAGGGCAGCCGGGTCGTCGGTGGCCGTCAAGTGCTCCACCCAGGTTTGGGAGGGATCCCCCTGCCGGATGAGCTTCAGACCTTGGGTGCGGATGGCCTGCAGGTGAGCTCCACGGGCCACGACACTGACGGGAAAGCCAGACCGAGCCAGGCATATGGCCAAGTGACTTCCCACCGCCCCAGCGCCAACAACACAAATCTTCATGGGCCTATCATCTTTTCGTCACCCACTTCACATCCAGGTGGCCAATTGACACGAGGCTGTGACAAGGGCCGAGCGGGATCGGGAGAAACCCCCGACAACTGAAGGGAGGGCTTTTGGAGAACCCTCACTCTGCCCACCCTTGGGTCACCCTCAGGATCCCGTATCCAAGCGCCACACCCACCAGGGTCAGCACAATGCAGAGTCCAGCAGTGGTGAAGATCTCGCCAGCCATAGATTAGATTCCTCGCACATGGGTTACATCGCCTTCTCAGGATATCGGATCCCCAGCCCTGGCCTTCACTCCAGCGGTGTAGCGACCCAAACCTAGCTCCTGGAAAAACAGGCGTTCTCTTGGACTTGATAAGATCCGGCTATCCACCTCTATAATGAAAGCAATTTACAAGTCTTTACCGGCATAGGCTAAATTGTAATGCCTACAGCCGTAAAACTTGTCCGGTGGCTCTCGAATGCTCTGTTGGGCCTCGTGAGCCCTGGAAACGGTTCTCGATAGGGTCTTGGAGCGCTGGGAATTCTAACCCACTGGAAAGTTCCCAGGCAGTTCTCGCCAAAGAGCCGTTCAAGGAAACTGAGGCAAAAGACCCGAGGGTTGAGTCTTTATACCTAGGCTCCGCTCTTGCTTCGAAGAGGCAAACTTTGTAGTTTCATTAACGTCCTCATTCATTTAGATGTCTTTAAGGAGTAGTTCAGATGACCATAGCGGTAGGGCGCGTGCGTCAGGA
>NZ_JANSIO010000222.1:0-1049 GCF_047462195.1 Synechococcus sp. R3-13
ATGACCATAGCGGTAGGGCGCGTGCGTCAGGAGCGAGGATGGTTCGACATCGTCGATGACTGGCTCAAGCGCGACAGATTCGTGTTCATCGGCTGGTCCGGGCTGCTGCTGTTCCCCTGCGCTTACCTAGCCCTGGGCGGCTGGCTCACCGGCACCACCTTTGTGACCTCCTGGTACACCCACGGGTTGGCCAGCTCCTACCTGGAAGGGTGCAACTTTTTGACCGTAGCCGTCTCCACCCCCGCCGACAGCATGGGGCACAGCCTGCTGCTGCTGTGGGGCCCCGAAGCCCAGGGGGACTTCACCCGCTGGTGCCAGATTGGGGGGCTGTGGACCTTTGTGGCCCTGCACGGAGCGCTGGGACTGATTGGCTTTATGCTGCGGCAATTTGAGATTGCCCGGCTGGTGGGGGTGCGGCCCTACAACGCCATTGCGTTTAGCGCGCCGATAGCGGTGTTTGTGAGCGTGTTTTTGATTTACCCGCTGGGGCAGAGCAGCTGGTTTTTTGCGCCTAGCTTTGGGGTGGCGGGGATTTTCCGCTTTTTGCTGTTTTTCCAGGGGTTCCACAACTGGACGCTGAACCCGTTCCACATGATGGGGGTGGCTGGCGTTTTGGGTGGAGCGCTGTTGTGTGCCATCCATGGGGCGACGGTGGAGAACACCCTGTTTCAGGATGGGGATGCGGCCAGCACCTTTCGGGCGTTTGAGCCGACGCAGTCGGAGGAGACCTACTCGATGGTGACGGCCAACCGGTACTGGAGCCAGATTTTTGGGATAGCGTTTTCCAACAAGCGGTGGCTGCACTTTTTCATGTTGTTTGTGCCGGTGACGGGTTTGTGGATGTCGAGCATTGGGGTAGTGGGGTTGGCGCTGAACCTGCGGGCGTATGACTTTATCAGTCAGGAGGTGCGGGCAGCGGAAGACCCGGAGTTTGAGACGTTTTACACGAAGAACATTTTGCTGAACGAGGGGATTCGGGCCTGGATGGCGCCGCAGGACCAGCCGCATGAGCGCTTTGAGTTCCCTGAAGAAGTCCTCCCCCGCGGCAA
>NZ_JANSIO010000223.1:0-947 GCF_047462195.1 Synechococcus sp. R3-13
CCCTTGAAGAAAGCAACGCAGCTATTGCCCTTGCCCTATTCGGATGCGATTGCCCGGCCCACCTCAACCAGTTGCGGAGACTGCGTGGCCTGCCTTTGCTGTGAAGCACAGCTCCACCAGTAGCCATCCCCGACCAAGAAACACAGGAAGTCATCAAGGCCAAAGATTGGGAGCGAGAGCCATTTCAGCCGGCCTTGGGCAGAAGGGATCCCTCTGGGCCGAGTTAGGGCAGGACAGGGAGTAGCGGCAGGATCTCAATCTCGGTGCGTTGGGTTTGTTCGGGGGATCCGGAGGGCCAAATGGAGCCGCCGGAGCCGCGGAGTGGAACGGTCTGACCGGCTGGGCTGACCATGCCGTGCTGAATGATGAGCTGGTTGAGGCGGGCAATGCGCTCCGAGACGGGGGGATGGGTGCGCAGGAACTCTGGCACAGATCCGCGGGATTGCAACTTGGCCAAAAATTGCGGCATGCCCTGCGGGTCAAACCCGGCGCGATAGGCTGCCCCCAGACCTTTTTCATCGGCGATAAACTCGTTTTCACGGCTCTGCGGGCGCCGTACTCCCAATTCCAGGGCCAGAGCGGCCAGGGTACTGTCGTTGAGCCCCAACAATTGAGCCCCAAACTGGGCAGTGGCAGCCTGCTGCAGTTGTTGCAGGCCGTGGCGTTCGCCGATGTGGGCCACCTCGTGGGCCAGCACGGCGGCAATCTGGTCGTCGTTGTCGGCGGCTGCGAGGGCACCGGTGGTGATGTAGACAAAGCCTCCCAGTGTGGCAAAGGCGTTGATGTCGGGATCTTCCACCACTTGAAAGGTGTAGGGCAGATGGGGCCGTTCGCTGTGGGCGGCCACCCGTTGGCCAATGCGGTTCACCCGCTCGACCCAGTAGGGATCCGAACTGAGGCGAAGTTGTCCCCGCGCTTTCAGCTAGAAATCGCAGGAGCCCCGCACT
>NZ_JANSIO010000223.1:957-1059 GCF_047462195.1 Synechococcus sp. R3-13
TTCAGTGTTGGGAGGAATGCGCTTTGATGAAGTATAATGGACCTTAATGGTGCAAGCGTAATTGCGCTTTTTGGGGCTGCTGTAAACCAGCCTAGAGGTCCG
>NZ_JANSIO010000223.1:1069-16757 GCF_047462195.1 Synechococcus sp. R3-13
CCTGTACCGCTTAGCGGTCAGAGTCGGGTAGTTTACTTGTCGATCGATCTGGCGGCCTAAGCTCACCTCTTGGGCATCGTTCAACTGGCTCACCTGCAGCCACTGAAGGCCATGAATCAGCAAACGGCCCAGATCTTGGGCATGGGCAGGGGATCCCATCCCAGATGCCGCAAGAATGCTGAGTAGGGCAATGGCGACCGGTCTCACCGCGCGAGAACTCCACCCCTTGGAGAGGAGAGGATCCTGTCCTGCTGGCGCGAGCAGCCTGAGGGTGTGGCGAGGTTTCAACATCAGGAATTGGCTCCATCAAGTACCCTCAAGTTAGCGATCCCGAAGCAAGATTGTCCTGCCACCCAAGCGAAACCGCTTTGCTATCAAGGGCAACCGCCGAGAGAGTTTCCCCTGGCTTGGGGGAATGGAATAGGATAGGGCTCTATATTCAGGCAGACGTTTAAGGGCGGTCATGACGGGATCCCCTACATGGAACCCTGAAATCTCCCCATCTCCAGACTCCTGGGCCACGGGCAGCGTTTACTTTCGGTCGGATGCACAAGGGATTCATCTGCACTTGCCCAGCACCTTGCCTTGGGAGGAGCTTTGGGAAAACCTGGTTTGGCAGTTGCGCAGCCGCAAACCCTACTGGGCCGGAGTCGCTCCCCTCACCCTCTGGAGCCAGCAGCGAGAGCTGGACATGCCCACCCTACAACTTCTTGCTGCCCTATTGTCTCAGCATGGACTGCAACTGTGGCGCGTTCAAACTCGATCCCGCTCGACAGCGATTGCAGCAGCGACGTTGGGGTATTCTGTGGAGCAATCTTCCCTTTTGGAGGCAGTTCCCCCTGCTCCCCCAGACACCACACCTCTGTACCTACGTTCGACGGTGCGCTCTGGCATGTCCGTGCGTCACAGGGGCTCGGTATTCCTGTTGGGGGATCTCAACCCCGGCGGCGAGATCGTTGCCGGAGGAGATATTTGGGTTTGGGGACGCTTGCGGGGCCTGGTTCACGCGGGGGCCGACGGCGACAAGGGAGCTGTAATTTTGGCTTTGCAGTTGGAGCCCACTCAGTTGCGCATTGCCGATCAAGTGGCCCGTCCGCCAGAAGGTGGATCCCTGCCCAACACCCCTGAAGTGGTTTACCTACAGGAAGATGTCATCTGCATCGCCAGCCTTCAAGATTTTCTGCGGAGAGGAGTATGAGCCGAGTCATCGTCATGACCTCTGGTAAAGGTGGAGTCGGCAAAACCACCGTGACGGCCAACCTGGGCACTGCCTTGGCGCGCTTGGGTCGCTCGGTGGTGGTGGTGGATGCAGACTTTGGCCTGCGCAACCTGGACTTGCTGCTGGGGCTGGAGAATCGGGTGGTGTACACGGCCCTAGAGGTGATTGCCGGGGAGTGCCGCCTCGAGCAGGCTTTGGTGAAAGACAAGCGCACCCCCCATCTCTCGCTGTTGCCGGCAGCCCAAACCCGCAACAAAACGTCGGTGCATCCGGATCAGATGCGCCAGTTAATCGAGAAGCTGGCCAGCAGCCATGACTATGTGCTGATCGATTGTCCTGCTGGGATCGAGCAGGGGTTTCGCAATGCCATCGCCGGAGCCAACGAGGCCATCATCATCACCACCCCAGAAGTGGCAGCGGTGCGGGATGCAGATCGCGTGGTGGGCCTGCTGGAAGCTGCACAGATTTCATCGACTCAGCTCATTGTCAACCGCCTGCGCCCGGACATGGTGGCAGCCGGCCAGATGATGTCGGTGGAAGATGTGGTGGAGGTGCTGGCCATCCCCTTGGTGGGTATCATTCCAGAAGACCGCGAGGTGATCGTCTCCACCAACAAAGGGGAGCCCCTGGTTCTCTCCGCCAATCCAACTCTGGCTGCTCAGGCCATCCAGCGCATTGCCCGACGGCTGGAAGGGGAAACAGTGGACTTCCCCAAGATGGCCAGTTTGGGCGAGTCCTTTTGGGAGCGGGCCAAACGGTTTTTAAACCAAAAGGTGCTCTGACAACTGTTTTGTCGTTTTTCCCCACTTTATCCAGATTGGAATGGCAATTTTGACCTGTTCACAACTTTCACAACTGAGTAACAAGGCCGGCAAAACCTATGCTCCTCGATTTTTTGGATCAGCTTTTTTCTCGGCACTCCGGCAACAGCCGCCAGCAAGCCAAGCAACGGTTGAAGCTGATCTTGGCCCATGACCGCGCTGATCTCACCCCGGCGGCACTGGAATCGATGCGCCTAGAGATTTTGGGGGTGGTGTCGCGCTATGTGGAGCTGGATTCAGAGGGGATGCAGTTTCATTTGGCTACGGAAGGGGGAACGACTGCTCTCATTGCCAATCTGCCCATCCGTCGCGTTAAGCCCTTAGAGACCGGTCTCAGCCGCTCAGAAGGCGAGAAAGCCTAGAAGGGGAGATTTCTGGCAGCATGTTAATTGGCCTTCATTCCAACAGGGCTCCCAATGCCAGAGTGGTCGTCAAGCTCGCTCTGTGATAGGTTGAGGTAAGTCGTGTGTACTGTAGCGAGAAGCAGGCTGAGTGTAGCTTTTGCAACTTCATGGGGCCGACACACATGAGTTAGCTCTGCGTGTTTGGGCTCATGAACTGCTGACGTGATGGGTAGAGCCACCTTGACGATTGGAGACTTTCCAGCAGTCTGTATTGGCGTTAGCGTTGCGGAGCAACAACGACGTTAACGATGGCAGCGACGAGATTGTTAGCGTTCAGTAGCTGGAAAGGTAAGGGCTCCGTCCCGCTATTGCGTTCGGTTAAGCCTCAATATGCAAGATTCATTTGAGCTGACGATCCTGTTTACGCTAGCCCTGGTGGCTGGGATCGCTGCTCAGGTGCTGGCCAATTTTGTCAAAGTGCCCAGCATTGTATTCCTGCTGCTGTTTGGCCTGTTGCTGGGGCCAGATGGTTTGGGCTGGGTTCATCCCCAAGTCATGGGATCCGGGCTGGAAGCGCTGGTGTCGTTGGCGGTGGCTCTGATCTTGTTTGAGGGGGGACTGAACCTGCGGCTGCAGCGTCTCAATCCGGTATCCGATAGCCTGCGCAATTTGGTTTTGTTGGGATCCCTGCTGACCCTGGTGGGGGGAGCGGCAGCAGCTCACTATCTGGGAGAGTTTCCCTGGCGGCTGGCCTTTTTATTTGGATCCCTGGTGGTGGTAACAGGGCCGACGGTGATCAACCCCATCTTGAAGCGGGTACGGGTCGATCCGGCAGTCAGCACCCTCCTGGAGGGAGAAGGGGTGCTCATCGATCCCATCGGGGCCATTCTGGCAGTGGTGGTGCTGCAGGTGGTGCTCTCCGGCCATCCCAGTTTTCTCATGGCCCTGGAACAGTTGTCCAGCCGTCTGGCCATCGGGTCGGCGGTGGGAGCGCTGGGGGGCTGGCTGATGGGATCCTTCCTGCTTTGGTCGCGGCAGTTTTTAACCGAGGAGCTGCGCAACTCGGTGGTGCTGGCGGGGGCCCTGGGGGTGTTTGCCTTGGCCCAGTCGCTGCGATCGGAGGCGGGGCTGATGGCAGTGGTGATGGCGGGCCTGGTGGTGCGGCAGAAGGCGGCCATTGCCGAGCGGGGTGTGCGGCAGTTTCACGGCCAGTTGGTGGTGTTGGCCATCTCTGTGATCTTTATCCTGCTGACTGCCACGCTCTCCCTCAAGGCGGTGTTTGCCCTGGGCTGGGGATCCCTGGCCACAGTGCTGTGTTTGATGCTGGTCATCCGCCCCTTGAGCGTGTGGCTGTGTACCTGGCGCAGCGACCTGAATTGGCGGCAGAAGCTGTTTGTGGCTTGGCTGGCTCCTCGGGGCATTGTGGCGGCTTCGGTAGCGTCCTTGTTTGCCATTTTGCTGACAGAACGGGGCATTACTGGGGGGGATGCCCTCAAGGCGCTGGTGTTTTTGACCATCTCGGTGACGGTGACGGTACAGGGGCTGACCGCGGCTTGGGTGGCCCGTTGGCTGGGTCTGGATCAGGGCAGTTCCACCATAATCATCGGCGATCATCCCCTCACCAACCAATTGGCCCAGTTGATGCGCTCGCTCAACCAGACGGTCGAGGTGATCCCGTTGGTTTCTGGGTCTTCCAAAAATGGGCACGGCAGCTACAAAGCTCCCCACCCAACAGACGGTAAGGACTCCATCCCGCCATCCCGTAAGTCCTCCACATCCCTGTCAGGAACGCCGAAGCGTCGTCCAGCAGATGGCTTGCCCCCACAACTTCATTCCTCTGACGGCAACGGCACCCACAAGTCTGCCCCAAGCCAGGAAGTCGGCAAGCCAGAAGCCATCCCCGGATCCCTGCAGGAAGCTGTACTGAACGAGTCTGCTTTGTTGAAGGCCGATATCGACCATGCGGAAACTCTGTTGATCCTGACTCTGGATCCGCAGGTGAACTGGGCCATTGCCGAGTTGATGGTGAAACTCTCGGTTTCGGCCACCATCTGGACGGTGTTGCTGCCGGATATGCCCATCTCAGAAGGGATCCGCACCTTGCAGCCTTCCTTCCCCCAACTGCAGCGCTGGGCCGGCTATCTGGAGGCCAACCGGGCTGAGCTGCGCTCGATCACCCTACCCACGTTGGCAGACCTGGGCCTGCCTCTCCCTTTATCGCTACGTGACGCTTCTGCGAATGCGGCCTCAACCCTGCCGGAGGCAGTGCGGAGCAGTAAAGCTGATGTCTTGACGGCTCAAGAGTCGTTCCCGACAGCGGTGCGGAGCGCTTTTTCAGCACCAGCGCTGCCCAATCCCTTCCTGGCCCAGATGGGACTGGAGGATCCCACCCTTGAACGGCTGCGGGATCAGTTTGCCTATCGAATCAAAGCCGATCTATGCCTGCCCTTGTTGTTGGTGCGCCCGCAGCGGCTGAGGAGCGGCTCATCTCGACCGGGTCGGCTCTTCTACCTGCCTGAGCCAGACATTTGGCGACGCGGGGATCGCATCTACTACCTGGAGCGCGTTTCCAGCCCTGTGGATGCCGGTGTTCTCTCCGCCAAAGAGCCTGATTCCCAAGAATGGGATCCGTCCGCAGCCGTTCACACTCGCGTTCGCGACAGCGGTGCGGAGCACAACAGTGGGATAGAGTCTTTGTTGCCGCCCCAGTATGTTGAGGGCGTCAAGCTCCACTTTGATCTCTAGCCAGCCAGTCTCTAGCCAGCCAGCGGCCACTGGGGATGAGGGAGCACCCTTGCACCTGCTCAGGCCGACCCAGATAAACCCAAGCAAAGGTGCCGCTATCCAGTTGCACCCACTGCCGTTCGTACACCCGCGGGTGGTCTTCCAGTTCGTCCAATCGGGGCAATAGACTCAAGGGGATGCGGTAGCACTCGCCGTAGAGCCGGTTTCGGCCACGAACTGCCATCGGGTAGGGGCCGAGACTGTAAAGATCAATGTGGTTGAGGCTGTCTGTCCCCAAAAATTCTGCCCCCTGCAGCAAGCTGTGGTATTGGCCGCCCCGCAGCAGGGATCCGTAGACAAAAACCACTGTGGTCGGTTGCATAGCGTTGCGGAGTAATACAGCTGCTTCACAGTGCCTTGAAAATTAGGGAGATTGCGTCCATTTTTGGCCAATGCGCGGCTCCGACCCGGCCAGTAGGCGCTCGATGTTGCGCCGATGAGCACCGATCACATACACCCCGCCCGCCAACGCAAACAACAAATAGGGCAAAGGTTGAGCTGTTGCCCACATCACCACCGGAGCCGCCACTGCCGCCAGCAGGGAGCTGAAGGAAACGATGCGGGTGAGGGCGAGCCCCAGCAGCCAGACGCCGAAAGTTGTCAGGGCTACTGGCCAAGCCATAGCCAACAAGATCCCCAGGCTGGTGGCCACCGATTTGCCCCCCCTGAAGCCCAGCCAGCAGGAACGGCTATGGCCGATCACTGCGAACAATGCCGCCAAAACCACCCACCACGCGGATCCCAAGGCCGATCCCAGAGCCACTGCTGCTGCCCCCTTGGCAGCATCCACCAGCAACACCAGCAGGGCGGGCCCCTTGCCCAACGTCCGCAACACATTGGTTGCTCCGGTAGAGCCGGATCCCTGTTGGCGAATATCGATGCCTCCCCACCAACGACCTACCCAGTAGCCGGTTGGAATGGATCCCAGGAGATAGCCCCCCAGCGCAGCGAGAAGAGCGGTAAGGAATGCAGGCATGGCAGGATCTGGAACGCTCTTCCCTCACTTTGCCACAGGGTCTGAGCTGCAGCCGGGATCTTGCCCCGTCCAGGAGCTTTTGGCTGTTTGCGGCCTCGTCTGCAGCACCGTTACGTTCGCGCCAGCGGTGCGGAGCACTTTCCCCCTGCCGTGGGCCCCGAAGAGGCGGGACAGAGTTCTCTCCACCCAATATCGAGAGTCGCTAAATATCGAGAGCCGCCAGATCCAAATGGGCACTGTGGGCCTCAATAAACTCCCGTCGGGGACCAACGGCATCTCCCATCAAGATGGTGAAAATGCGATCCGCCTCCACCGCATCTTCGATGGTGATTTGTTTGAGGGTGCGCGTTGCCGGGTTCATGGTGGTCTCCCAAAGTTGTTCAGGCATCATTTCCCCCAGACCCTTGAACCGTTGGATGGTGTACTTGGCGTTGGCAGGCAGCCCCCGCAGGATTTGGTCTTTCTCGGCGTCGCTGTAGCAGTAGCGAACATTGTTGCGACCCCACTCGATTTTGTAGAGCGGCGGACAGGCGATATAGACATAGCCCTGTTCCAGAAGCGCCTTTTGATAGCGGTAGAAAAAGGTCAGCAACAGGGTGCGAATGTGGCTACCGTCCACGTCAGCATCGGTCATGAGGATGATGCGGTGGTAGCGCAGTTGGCTGGGATCAAATTCATCCCCTTTCACCCCCAAACCCAGCGCTGTGATCATGGCCTGAATTTCGGCGTTTTTGTAGATCTTGGCGGGATCCGCCTTTTCAATGTTGAGGATCTTGCCGCGCAAGGGCAACACTGCCTGAAACTGCCGATCCCGACCTTGTTTGGCGCTGCCCCCTGCAGAGTCGCCTTCCACCAAATACACCTCAGACTCCGCCGGGTCGCGGCAACTGCAATCGGCCAACTTCCCCGGCAGCGTGGAAGATTCCAGGGCAGATTTGCGCCGCACCAATTCTCTGGCCCGCCGGGCTGCCTCGGCAGCATTGAAGGACTGGATGGCCTTATCGACGATCCCCCTGGCCACGTTGGGGTTGAATTCCAAGTACTCCGTGAGCGCCTCGGAGACGAGGGTTTGCACAATGCCCCGCACCTCGGTGTTGCCCAACTTGGTTTTGGTTTGCCCCTCAAACTCGGGGTTGGGCACCTTGACCGAGACGATGGCCGTCAACCCCTCGCGCACATTTTCTCCGGCCAGGTTGCTGTCGGAATCCTTCAGCTTGTTGAGTTTGCGGGCTTGGCTGTTGATGGTGAGGGTGAGAGAGGTTTTCAGGCCCTCCAGGTGGGTACCCCCTTCGTTGGTGCGAATGTTGTTGGCAAAGCCAATCAAAGTATCGGTGTACACATCCGAGCACCACTGCAGCGCCACTTCCACCTCCACCCCATCCCGCTCCCCTTGGATGTAGATAATGTCGGAGTGGATGGGCGTTTTTTCGTGGTTGATGAAGGCCACATATTCCTTGATGCCGCCTGCATATTGATAGGTTTCGCAGTGGGGCGGATCCCGCCGCAGATCGCTAAAGGTAATTTTCAAGCCGGCATTGAGGTAGGCCAACTCGCGAAAGCGGGCCGCCAGCAGGGCATAGTCAAACTCTCGCTCGGGAAAGATCAGCCCATCCGGCTTGAAGCGCACCTCTGTACCCCGCCGATTGGATCCCTTGGGTTGGGGTTCAGATTTCAGGGATCCCACCACCGCCCCGCGCTCGAACCGTTGAAAGTAAACCTTGCCCTCTCGCCAAACCGTCACCTCCACCCATTCGGAGAGGGCATTCACCACCGATACGCCCACCCCGTGCAGCCCGCCGGAGACCTTGTAGCCGCCACCGCCAAACTTGCCCCCCGCGTGCAGCACCGTCAGCACCGTAACCAGGGCCGACTGACCGGTTTTGGGGTGGATGTCCACCGGAATGCCACGGCCATTGTCCAAGACGGCTACCGAGCCGTCGGGATGCAGGCTGATCTGAATATCGTCGCAATAGCCGGCCAGGGCCTCATCCACAGAGTTGTCCACCACCTCGTACACCAAATGGTGCAACCCCTTCGGCCCGGTGGAGCCAATATACATGCCAGGCCGCTTGCGCACAGCCTCCAAGCCTTCCAAAACTTGGATCTGCTCTGCACCGTAGTTTTCCGTCATTCCCAACTCCAATCCCGAGGAAGGCTCCTGGCCAAGATCAACAGAAACCCAGAAAAATTGACCTTAAAGGCCAGGAATCAGCTTATCATCAAAAAACTGCCCCCATGATAGCACAAAAGGCTAGAACGGCCACACAGGCGCTTCTGAGGGCCAAGTTCAGGATGGGATGCAGGTACGGAAGTCAGGCTGTCTTGCCGAACTCTAACCCAGAAAGCTCTCCACCAGCCCCGGCGGCGGCTGCACGTGAAGCGCGCCTTTTTCCAAGTCCACGACAGGCACCAGGGCTTTCACAAAGGGGATCAACACCTGCCGATGGTCAGAGGTCGTTATCTCCAGCACATCCTGGCCGGCTGCCAAAATCCCCGAAACCTGTCCCAGCAGCTCCCCTTGGTGATAGACAGCCAAGCCGATGAGATCGCGGTAGTGGTACTCTTCCGGCTGCAAGGGCAAGCGGTGGGAAGCCGGTACCAGCAGCCTAGCCCCCACCCAGGTCTCAGCCACCGTTCGATTGGGGATCCCTTCCAGTCGCACCAAATAAAGACCCTTAGCTGGGAAAAACTGCCCCTCGATCAAGGGGTGCAGCAGGGGCTCGGGATCCGTATCCCGCTGCAACCAGCGCGGTCCGGGCTCTGTGAAGCGCTCTGGAAAATCCGACCAGCACCTAACCCGCAGCCAGCCCCGCAAGCCGTGGGCCGCCACCACCTGTCCCACCAGCAGCCAATCGGGATCCCGGGCCATCATGGTCGGTCAAACTCAGTCGAGCCGCGGAAAGTCCACTTCGGTTGGGAAAGAAGCCGGGGTGCGCAGCTTCTGAGAGGTCACTGTGCGAGAACCTTCCCCACCCTTAGCCACGTCCACCATGGAGAGCAGCCCTTGCAGGGTGCCAGGGATCGAATTGGGATCCATGAAGATTACCTTGGCGCTGGGACTGCTGCCTACCTTGAAGCCCATGTCGATATAGTTTTGCGCCATCAGGTATTGCAACGCATTGGCTGCCTCTGGATTCTCTTGCAAAGTGGCGGCAATGGTTTTGATGGCTTCAGCCGTGCCCTCAGCCAACAGCAGCCGCTCCCGTTTCTCCGCTTCTGCCCGCAATAGCTGCGCCCTGGCGGCCCCAGCCGCTTGGTTGATGCTGGCCTGCTGCTCCCCTTCTGATTTCAGAATAGCGGCCCGCTTCTCCCGCTCGGCAGCCATTTGTTTTTCCATCGAGTCTTGCACGGTTTTGGAGGGTTGAATGTCCCTGACTTCCACGCGGGTGATCTTGATCCCCCAGGGATCTGTGGCCTCGTCCAGCTCTGTCAAAAGGCGAGCGTTGATCTCGGCGCGGGAGGAAAAGGTTTGATCCAAATCCATACGGCCAATTTCGGCGCGCAAGGCCGTCAGCACCAGGTTAATCAAAGCCCGCTGCACATCCTCGACCGCATAGCGGGCCTTGATCATGTCGGTGATGCGCCAGTAGACCACCGCATCGGCCATCAAAGAGACGTTGTCGCTGGTGATGCACTGCTGAGGAGGCACGTCCAACACCTTCTCGCGGATGGTTTCCTGGAACACAATCCTATCGATAGGGGGAAGAATAAAGTGCAATCCTGGGGTCAGCTTGCGATGAAACCTGCCCAAACGCTCCACCAATGCCTCATACCCCTGGCTGATGATTTTGACCGAGTTGAACAGGTAGCCGATAAAGATCAGGGCAATGGCCGCTAAGATACCTGGCATAGGGCTTTTCTCCTAAGGGGGAGTTCAGTCCCCATTCTAGACGGTTGCTGGGACTGCTCCCTTAGCTCGATCACATCTATCACATCTCAACAGAAACGCGATGGACCAAGTATGATCTGCAGCTCTGCGGAACGTCTGGAGCTTCTTAAGATTTTTCAGGCCGCAACCGACAACTTGAGGCCACCCAGCAGAAGTCTGGTGAGGGGATCCCGTCTATGAAACTGAGCAGCAGGAATCTAGAGGTTGGTTTGAACAAAATCTATGACGTGATTGTGGCCGGAGGGGGAGCAGGGGGGTTGTCGGCGGCAATCTATCTAGCTCGTTATGGATTGAGTTGCCTGGTGGTGGAGAAGGGCAGAGGCCGTTCTTTTTGGATGCAGGATTTGCGCAATTATCTGGGATTGCCTCCGACCACTCCCGGACGAGAGCTGTTGCGACAGGGAACAGAGCACGCCCTCAGTTTAGGGGTAGATTACCTGCGCGGTTTTGTGGAAGATGCCACCGATGAGGGAGACCTCTTTGCGGTCAAAGTCAAGGTGGGAAAAATGAACAGCCTCTACCCCTTTTTTCGGAGCAAATATTTGATCGCGGCAACCGGCATTATGGACGAGCTGCCTCAGTTGTCGGATATGCAGAATGTTTACGACTACGCGGGCTATTCACTGCATGTCTGTATGATCTGCGATGGCTATGAAATGCGGGATCAAAAGTCAGTGTTGATCGTCAATTCGGAAGATCGGATCAATACAGCTTTTGTCCTCAACTGGTTTACACCCTATATCTCGGTGTTGACCCACGGCCTCTGCTCGGTCGGCCCCGACATGCGCAAAAAACTGGCGGATCATGGCTACCCCCTCTACGAATCTCCTATTCGCCGCTTTCTTGGAGAAAACCATCAATTGCAGGGTGTGGAGTTGGAAGATGGCACTTACATCGAAGCAACTACCGGCTTGGTGGCGATGGGCGCCAGATACCACAATGCCTATTTGAAAGGGATCCCCGGCTTGAAATGGCAAGGGGAAAACCTGTTGACCGACGAGTGGTGTCGCACTGCCCATCCGCGGCTGTTTGCGCTGGGCGATTTGAAGCAGGGCCTGAACCAGGTGGCGATTGCGGTTGCCGATGGTACCTTAGCTGCCACAGCCATTTGGCGGGACATCCGACGGGCCTCACCTGCACGTAAATGGGAAGAGCGCCTGCTCTCGCCACCCAGAAGCCCAGCAGGGCCTTCCGGTTAAATTGATGGGCTCTATTGAGCTCAGGTGGCTTCTGTCCTATAAAATTGGTTCCGAAGGATTAAGCCATTCCATGCACTCTCTGAAAGCGTTGAAAGCGTTGATATTTTGCCTAGCCTTCCTACTGGTTGGACTGATCTACTACTGCACGGTAGAGGCCCAGCCTCTTTTTGAGCTGAACCTGACGGCCACCTCGGAATACAACCTCATTCTCCCCATTGAAAGCATTCGGGTGGTGCGCGGCGCCAATCCCCAAGATTTGCTCATTTATTTATCAGCTCCTTCTGCAGCCTGGATCCATCAAGAAGAGGTGAACGGGCACTATTTGATTGACATCCCCTACGGAGTCATTACCCGTACAACAACCGTCGAGATTGCCTCGGATCTGCCCTATCGACTGAGCTGGGGCAACCAAAATGAGCAGACGGGGCGTTTACTGATTACCCCTGCTCCCGCTCATGTGCAGGTGTTTCTGCAGCATCGCTGGATCCCGGATCCCGACTTTCTCGATCCGGCGGAAAACAGCCAACCTTTGCAACTGCCCTTGGAAGAAATGCTGGGGCCTTTACTGGAGGTGCCGCCTCGTTCTGCCTTTCTGACCATTGATGATGGCCCCTGGCCCCAATCCACCCCCCGACTTTTACAGGTTTTGGATGATCTTCAGATCCCGGCCACTTTCTTTGTTATTGGCACCCACGTTTCCCGATTTCCAGAGTTGGCTCAATCGATTCAGGCCCATCACCACACCCTAGCCAATCATACTTTTACCCACGATTATCAACGTCTCTACGGAAGCAATGAGCTGTTTTATGCTGAGGTGGATCAGACAACCCAACTGCTCAAAGCGTTGAACTTGGATCCCCAACTGGTTGTTCGCCCACCGGGAGGTTTTCGCCTAGACTCTGCTTTGCGCCATTCTTTAGAGCAGGCAGGGTATCGCGTTCTTTACTGGAACATGAGCCCGGAAGATGCCTACGCCGGCCAAAGTGCAGCCCAACTTTTGGAGCGTGTTCGAGCCCAGTTGCCGGCGATCCAGGCTTCCGAGCGGCCCCTGGTTTTGCTGCTGCACGATCGCTGGCCCCACACTGCAGAGGCCCTGCCGGATATCGTCGCTGCCATTCAAGAGGCGGGCTATCGCTTTTTGCCTTGGCCGGCCTTCAGGGATCCCGTTTGAAGGGCGAGTTTCTCGTTGGCTGAGGCAGGGGTTTCCCGGTTTGAGGACTCAGATCCGCCTTCGCCCACCGGGATCGCATAGCGATAACGGCAGCCCGTACCTTGACAACCCTTTCCCCAAGTAGCACATTGAAAGTTTACAGGACTTGGCTGCGGGCCGAGGAAGATGAGCGAGAGGACATTATTCGATAAGGTGTGGGATGCCCATACGGTGCGGATTTTGCCCTCTGGGCAGACGCAGTTGTTCATCGGCCTGCACCTAATTCACGAGGTGACCAGTCCGCAGGCTTTTGCCATGCTGCGGGAGCGTCATCTGCCGGTTCTGTTTCCCGAGCGGACGGTGGCCACCGTGGATCACATCATTCCCACCGACAACCGGGCACGGCCTTTTGCGGATCCCTTGGCAGAGGAGATGATCCAGGAACTGGAGCGCAATTGCCGGCAATACGGCATCCGCTTCTACAACAGCGGCTCCGGTCGGCAGGGGATCGTGCATGTGATTGCCCCGGAGCAAGGGTTAACTCTGCCGGGGATGACCATCGCCTGTGGGGACAGCCACACCTCTACCCACGGGGCCTTTGGGGCCATTGCTTTTGGGATCGGCACCAGCCAGGTGCGAGACGTATTGGCCACCCAAACTTTGGCTTTGTCCAAGCTCAAGGTGCGCCGCATTGAGATCCACGGCAAGTTGGGGCCGGGAGTTTACGCTAAGGATGTAATTCTGCACATCATCCGCAAGCTGGGGGTCAAAGGCGGGGTGGGCTACGCCTACGAGTATGGGGGCAGCGCCATTGAAGCCATGAGCATGGAAGAGCGCATGACCCTCTGCAACATGTCCATCGAGGGAGGAGCCCGCTGTGGCTACGTCAACCCCGATGCGGTGACCTTTGAGTATTTGCGGGGGCGAGAGTTTGCCCCCCAGGGATCGGATTGGGAAGAGGCGGTAGCCTGGTGGAAAAGTCTGGCCAGCGACGGCAATGCCCGCTACGACGACGTGGTGGTCTTCCAGGCCGCAGACATTGCGCCGACGGTTACTTGGGGGATCACCCCCGGCCAAGGTATTGGGGTGGATGAGCGGATCCCTGCCCCAGAAGATCTGCCGGAAAGCGAGCGGGAACTGGCCAAAGAGGCCTATGCCTACATGGACTTGCAGCCGGGGGATCCCATTGTAGGGACACCGGTGGATGTCTGCTTCATCGGCAGTTGCACCAATGGCCGCTTGAGCGACCTGCGGGAGGCAGCCAAGATTGCTAAGGGGCGACGGGTGGCCCCAGGGGTGAAGGCGTTTGTGGTGCCCGGCTCAGAACGGGTAAAGCAGGAGGCAGAACAGGAGGGCCTGCGGGAGATCTTCGAGGCGGCGGGGTTTGAGTGGCGGGATCCCGGTTGCTCCATGTGTTTGGCGATGAACCCGGATCGGCTGGTGGGGCGCCAGATCAGCGCCTCTTCTTCCAACCGCAACTTTAAGGGCCGCCAGGGATCCCCCAGCGGGCGCACTCTGCTCATGAGCCCGGCTATGGTGGCCGCAGCGGCAGTCAGCGGCAAGGTGGTGGATGTGCGGACGCTGCTCTAAGCAACTGTCTCCTAGGTATAGCGGGGACTGGATTTGAACCAGTGACCTTCGGGTTATGAGCCCGACGAGCTACCAGGCTGCTCTACCCCGCGGCGCTTTTCTAGCCTAGCTTGTCCTCCGGCCAACCGGCAAGCCTACGCCTAAGTTTCGCCCTTTTGTGTGGGTATTGTCTTCGGGGATCCCCGTCGCACCTGGATGAGCTGGGCGGTGATGCTGATGGCAATCTCGGCGGGGGTTTCGGCGTGGATCTCCAGGCCAATGGGGGCAAAGAGCCGACTGAAGGCGGTCTCCGGGATCCCTTCCTGGGCCAGGGTTCGCAGTACGGTTTGTACCCGCTTGCGGCTGCCGATCATCCCCAGGTAGTGGGGGGTCAGGCCGGAGTGGTAGATGGCCCGCAGGATTTGGCAATCGAGGCTGTAGCTGCGGGTCACAAGAGCGATGTAGAGCTGCGGGATCCTGTGCAGATGGGGGATAAGTTGGGCAAAGGGTTCTGAGCACAGCCGCTCGGCAACGGGAAAGCGCTGAGGGGTTACCCAGTCCGGGCGATCGTCCTGAACCCAAATGCGAAAGCCGGCCAAATGGGCGATCTGGGCCAGGGACAGGCCGCAGTGGCCCGCTCCGACGATCAGCAGGGTGGGGGAAGGGAGGAGGGGCTCGACCCAGGATCCCGCGAGGAGCTGTGGGCGGGATGGCAGGGGGGCAAAGTGCTCCACATTGCTGTCGCCAAGCCTGAGGTAGGGGAACCCCTGGGGATCGAGGGGGGTGATCAGCCAAGCCCTTTGCCCTTGGGTCAGAGCCTGGAGGATCTGGGCCACCAACGTTTGGGCAAAGGATCCCTGCCATCGCTGTAGCCAAATGTGCATCCGTCCCCCGCAAACGCCCAGGGGAGGGCTGTTGAGGTCAAGGGAAACTTGCATCCCAGCCGGCGAGGACTCCCCATCGCCATCGCCAACGGGAACAGCGGTCTGCAAAAGGGTTTGCGCTCGGGCAATGACTTCCGCTTCGGCAGCCCCACCGCCAACAGTGCCCAACAGGGTGCCATCGGATCCCACAGCCAGTTTCGCCCCCGCCTGGCGAGGCACAGATCCCTGGGTGCGGATCACGGTGGCCACCACCAGCGGCCCGCGGGAGAGCATGTCTGCCAACTGTCGGTAAAAGGTCTCGTCCACCTCAGCCTCGGTTATGCCTACGGCACCCTAGCGGGAACGGTCAGGGACTCAATGATCAAGAAAGCCCCTCTAGGATGGCCTGATGGAAGGCAACCCGGAAAGCCTGGAATCCGTTCTCCTGCCGACCGTGGTAGACGGCGTTGGTGAGCAGCGTCACCACCAGCTCCCGCTCTGGATCGATCCACAGGGAGGTTCCGGTGAAGCCGGTGTGGCCGAAGGCGCTGGGGCTGAACGGGTAGCTGCTGGCCAAGGGATCCGGGGAGCGCAAGGCAAACCCCAAACCCCGGCGCTCGTGACAGCGGTGGGCATCCCCTTGCTGAGGCAACTGCTCGCGGGTCATTTCCCTCACCGTCTGCGGCTGCAACAGGGATCCCGTCAAAAAACTCTCCCCGAAAGCAGCTACTTCCTCTGCCGTGGCAAACAGTCCGGCATGGCCGGCGATCCCGCCCAGGCGGGCGGCATTTTCGTCGTGAACCTGCCCCTGTAGGCGGCGCTTTCGCCAAGGACACAGCTCGGTGGGGGCACAAGAGCCAGAGACAGGGGGTGG
>NZ_JANSIO010000224.1:0-1322 GCF_047462195.1 Synechococcus sp. R3-13
CCAACTGCAGGGCTACCGAAAGCCCGCCCTGTGCTGCGAAGCAGTCAGGGTCGGGTAGTTTACATTTACTTAACTGTTACTTAAAAGTTGTAGAAGAAAGCTCTGGCGGGGGCAGTGACGCTCAAGGGAGAGCTGCGGTGATCGGTTTCACCGTCCAAGAGAACATTTTCTGGTTAACTTTGGGGGGGATAGTCTGGATTATCCTGAGCAATCCCCAGTCTGAAGAAGGGGACAATCGACAGGGATCCCTTGATGAGGTTGACCATGGACTTGGGCTTGGTGGTGATTGCCTACAAAGAGGGGGATCGGGAGAGCAAGGCCGCTTGTCAGAGGTGTGCTGAACAGTTGCGCCGGCGCGGTGTTACGGTGTTGACAGCTCCCACCGGCTTGCACCACAACCCCTACCCTGTCTTTCTAGAGGCCACCTCGGATCCCATCGATCTGGCAGTGGTGCTGGGGGGAGATGGCTCGGTGTTGGCGGCGGCACGATACCTAGCCTCCTATGGGATCCCGATTTTGCCGATCAAAGTGGGGGGTAGGCTGGGGTTTTTGGCCCAGTCGGAGCGGGTGCTGCAACAGGATCCCTGGGATCGCATTCAGGCAGGGGATTTTTTCTTGCAAGCCCGCATGATGTTGCAAGCCCAGATTTGGGAACAGCCGCAGTTGGGGCAAGGGGATCCCTTGGCCGCCCGTGGAGAGGGAAAGTCGCAAGGCCGTCCGGCCAGCGAAGTCTACTATGCCCTCAATGAGATCTGCCTGAAGCCAATCAACCGAGAACGGCTGCCTGCCGCGATCATGGAGATCGAGGTCAACGGAGAGATTTTGGATCAGTACCACGGGGATGGCGTGCTGGTGGCCACACCGACGGGATCCACCTCTTACACTCTGGCAGCCAATGGCCCCATCCTCGAGCCCACCCTCGACGCCATCATCATCACCCCTATTTGTCCCCTGAGTTTGTCTAGCCGTCCTATTGTCATCAGCGGCACAGCCAGGGTGGACATTTGGCCTCTTGCCGATCCCGAAGGGTTGACCCGCCTGTGGACAGATGGCGTGTTGGCTCAGTCGGTGAATCCCGGCCAGTGGGTTCACATTCAGCAAGCGCCTACACCGGCCAAGCTGATGATCCTGGAAAAAGATCTCTCCTACTTTCGCACTCTGCGGGAAAAATTGCAGTGGGCGGGCAGCCGCATCTACATCCCCACCACCAACCACCGCCCCGAGGGGGGATAAGGAGAGCTTAAAGTTGGGCAGCTAGAGTGGCAAAGTTCGCTCCCATAAGCATATTTCCCATGAGCCTGAGACTTTACCTCCTTAGACAC
>NZ_JANSIO010000225.1:0-15780 GCF_047462195.1 Synechococcus sp. R3-13
CCCCGGCAAGCGGGCCAGGATCCCCAGCCCCTCACAGGTAGGGCAAGAATGGCCGAAGATCTCATAAAGGCTTTGCCCCTGCCGTTTGCGGGTGAGCTCCACCAGCCCCAATTCCGACAGTTGGACCACCTGTGGGCGAGCTTTGTCGCTGGAGAGGGCCTTGTTAAAATGCTCCAAAACCAGCAACTGGTCGCGGCGGGAATCCATGTCGATGAAGTCCACCACAATCACACCGGCAATGTTGCGCAGCCTCAATTGGCGGGCAATCTCGGTAGCCGCCTCACAGTTTGTCCACAGCACTGTCTCCCGAGAAGTGGCCGATTGGGTGAAGGAGCCCGAGTTAACATCAATTACCGTCAGGGCCTCGGTGGGCTCGATGATGATGTAGCCACCAGAGGGCAGATCCACCCGTGGCCGCAGCGCCTGCCGAATAACCGCGTTGACCCGAAAATACTCCAGAATGGGGGTGGGCTCGCGGTGGGCATCGACAACGACACCAGGGGGCATTTGGCCCTTGTTCCAGCCCTGCAGATAGCTACGGACTCGCTTCGCTCCTGCCGCAGAGTCGGTCACAATACGGTTCACATCGTCGGAGTAAACATCCCGCAGCACCCGCTGAATAAAGTCGTCATCCCGGTTGAGTAGCCCCGGCCCCCGTGCTGTCTGATACTGCTGTTGAATATCTTCCCAGAGTTTCTTCAATTGCTCCAGGTCGTCGATCATCGCTTCTTCGGACACACCTTCCGCTTCGGTGCGCACCAACAGGCCCATCTGCGGGGGTTTAATCAAAATGGCCAGCGACTTCAAACGGTTGCGTTCTTCTCGATCCTCGATGCGGCGGGACAGATGAACGCCTTTTCCGTAGGGTCGCAACACCAAATACCGCCCTGGAAAGGCCAAATCTCCGGTAAGCCTTGGCCCTTTGTTGCCGGTAGGCTCTTTCATCACCTGTACCAGCACCTTTTGCTGCGGCAAGACCAGCTCAGAAATCGAGGCATGACTTCGCTTGAGGCGCAGCGGGCCCAGGTCGCTGACGTGGATAAACCCATTGCGCTCTGCAGGGCCGATGTTGACGAAAGCGGCATCGATGCTGGGCAGAACGTTCTCGATGATTCCGACGTAAACGTCTCCCACTTGGTGAGCGCCGCTGGCGACGATCAGCTCCTGCACTTGATCTTCGGCGAAGACGGCTGCCACTCGATGTTGCTCAGCAATGACAATCTGCCTGGGCATTAACTTCCCTCCCCGCCCCAAGGGCACGCGGTTACGGGCTGAACCCTCATTCTGGCGAGGTGTTGTCCTTTTGCTGGGATCTGCTCAAGTTTCTTTAACCAGGATCGAGTCGTCATGGGGCTGTCCATTACCCTCAGCTCTGCTTTGACGCTTGGCTTTGTTTCCTCTCCAATGGGTGAGGTGAGTTTAAGTGCATGTGAACTACCCAATGCTGGCTCTGGTGGGTACAGCGGGGGGCTTCTGCTGATTGGAAGGAAAACTCATCGGATGGGATGAATGGATTCGGTGAGGTTTGCATGGAGATTCATGGATGGGCTCAATCGATAGGCTCAGGGAGCAAGACGGCTCCGCCTCGGGAGATCGAACGCTGGCCCATTGCAGAACCCCAGTTGTGCGGCCCAGCCTGTTCGCGAAAGCGTCGCGTAGCGATAGTCCACAACAAGACAGGGTTTGCGCGCGGAAAGAAGCACCTTCTCAGGGTAAAATTTTCTGGTTAGATCTGGGCCAGGTCGAAGAGGCACACTTTTCTGTTGCACCTATCGACTCGACCCCATCACGCCTGTTACCTGCCCTGGGTACTGAGTTAAGAGTGTCTCCATTCCAGAATCCGGCCCAGCTTTTGCCTGCTGCTCACCCCGCCCTTGGTCAAGTTGATGCTTGGCGAGCCCCACAGCGGCAGGAGCCAGCAATAGCAGCATTATAGCGCTTGTGGGATCCCTCAGCCCAGACAGACCCTTAGCCCTTGGGTTGCTCCCAGAGGAAGTGCTCAATCTGGATCGGCTAGGGGGTTCTCCCACAACAGGCGCAGCCGCTTTGCCGTCTGTAGTGTCCAGTGGGGCAACCCCAATGACTCGGCCATTTGAACCAGATGGGTGGGCCGCAGGTAGGCACCGTCGTTGCGGCAACTGCCCCGGTAAAGGAGGCAAGCGCTGCCCTCGGGGGTCAGGCCCTGAAACTCTAGGTAGTACAGCAGGGCGCGGGCATTGAAGGGAGAGGACTTGCCAGACTTGGAGGTTTTTTCAATCCAGATTTCCTGCGCGTCTAGGATCTGGGTGACCCAGGCGGGCCAAGAGGACTCCATCCCGCTGACGCAAATGGCTTTGGGCAACTCGCAGCTCACCGTAAGCTGATATTCGGCGGCGTAAACGGCTGCGGTGGCAGAGGGATCCCGAAGGCCAATTTCTTGGACAGCTTGAATGGGGATCTCCGGGGGCAGTTGTTCGCTCAGAAGGGCGCGCAGTTTCTCAGGCGTCAGAGGACCTTCAGGCCGATCCAGCAGCTCCAGATCCAGGATTTCGCCATAGCCTTCCTGGCCGATGGGCAGAGCGTTGGCGTTGGCCAGGCGGGGCATGGGGTGGTAGCCGCCGCTGAAGGCCAGAGGTAACCCCGCTCGCCGACAGGCCCGTTCCCACAGGCGCATGAGATCCAGGTGGCCCAGCCAGCGCAGATCCCCGGTTTTGCCGTAGGTGATGCGGAAACGCTGGGCAGGTGGCTCCGGCTCCAGGGGATCCGGGGTGGGGGTGGGTTTGCTCTGCAGGGGCGGGACGGGCGGAGGGGGAATGACGATGTTGTGGCCGAAGCCGGGGCCGCAGATGCCGCAGGCGGAGCAGCCCTCGAAGGAGCAGTCTTCCACGGTGAGGGCTTCCAGGGCGCGGCGGTAGTCTTTTTGCAGCCATTTTTTGTCGATGCCGGTATCGATGTGATCCCAGGGCAAGGGATCCTCCAGGCCCAATTCCCGGATGGGGAGATGGGCGCAGAGGGCGACCGGATCGGCGGCAGGATCCACCTCTTCGCCGCAGTAGGCCCTCACCCAGGCAGCATAGGCGGTGTCGATGCTTTCCCACCAGGCATCCATGCCGGCACCGGCCCGCCAAGCCCGCTCGATCATCTGTCCCAGGGAGCGATCCCCTTTGCCGATGAAGTCTTCCAGGATGCTGAAGCGGATGTCGGTGAAGTGGGCCTTGACTCCCCGTAGCCGGCGCAGCTCCTTCTGCAGCAGGGTTTGCTTGCGCTGCACGTCGGCGTAGTCCACCCGGTGCCACTGGAAGGGGGTGTGGGGCTTGGGGGTGAAGTTGGAGAGGGTGAGGGTAAATTCCACCCGCTTGCGACCCAGGGCTGCACATTCTCGCTGCAGCATCTCGACGGTGCGGGCGATCCCCAGGACATCGGCGTCGGTCTCGCCGGGCAGGCCAATCATGAAATAGAGCTTGATTTTGTCCCAGCCCTCTTGGACGGCGGTGCGAATGCCGCGAATCAAGTCGGCATCGGTGAGGCCCTTGTTGATGATGTCCCGCAGCCGTTGCGTGCCAGCTTCGGGGGCAAAGGTGAGGCCGGAGCGGCGGGATCCCTTCATGATGGCGGCAATTTGCTCATCAAAGCGATCCACCCGCTGGCTGGGCAGGGAAAGGGCAATGTGTTCTCTGAGGAGACGGTTGTGCAGCTCCGCTCCCACCGCCGGCAGGGAAAGGTAGTCGGAGCAACTGAGAGAAGAGAGGGAAAATTCGTTGTAACCTGTTCTCCGCAAGCCCTGCACCACAGCCTCCACCACTGCTTCCGGATCCACATCCCGCGCTGGGCGGGTAAGCATTCCCGGCTGGCAAAATCGGCAGCCCCGTGTGCAGCCCCGCCGCACTTCCATCACCAGGCGGTCGTGGACGGTTTCCACCAAAGGCACCAGGCCGACGGAGTATTGGGGTTGAGGCAGGGCCACCCGACGGCGGACGCGCTCCGGCACCCCAGGCACGATGGGCCGCGGTGGGATCCCCTCGTAAAACTGGGGCACGTACACCCCCGGCACCTGGGCCAGCTCCAGCAAGACCTCTCGGCGGGGCTTGGACAGGGATCCGGCCAGCACTTGGCCAATTTCCGGCAGCACCTCTTCCCCATCTCCGAAGACGAAGAAATCGAAAAAGTCGGCAAAGGGCTCCGGGTTGGAGGTGGCGGTTGGCCCGCCGGCAAAGATCAGAGGGCACTCTTCCGGGGTAAAGGGCTGCCGCTCCCACCACTTGAGCGGGATCCCGGCTAGGTCCAGCATCTCCAGGATGTTGGTGCCCCCCAGCTCGTAAGCCAGGCTGAAGCCGATGATGTGAAAGGCGCGCAGAGGACGGCGGGATTCCACGGCAAACAGCGGGATCCCCAACTGCCGCAGGCGGGCCGCCAGATCCGGGCCTGGCAAGTAGGTGCGGTCACACAGTTGATCCGGCTGAGCGTTGAGGATGTTGTAGAGGATGAGGTGGCCCAGGTTGGAAGCTCCCACCTCGTACAACTCTGGATAGCTCAGCACCCAACGCACCCGCGCCGAATCCCAAGGACGGTGGACGGCGCCAAACTCTTTGCCTAAGTAGCGGGCTGGCCGCTGAATCTCAGGGGTAAGCAGGCGATCCAGATCGATGGGACTCAGATGCGGTTCAGTTGCAGCCAGAGAGAGCATGGGGATCCGCCGAGACGTTAATACAGCCACTGATCTGACTCTAGCCGAACTCTTCGAGCAGACCCAACCCAAGGGAAAGCGCTTTGCCTCGCGCTTTGCCTCTCTAAGTTTGCAGGTTACCGGTAGGCGAAACAACCATACTTGCAATGTCGTGAAGTCTGTTCAACCGGGAAAACTCTGCGGCGGACGCTGCAAGGCCAGCGCCAACTGTTCGTACTCTGCCAAACGGTTGTAGACCTGGGCCGAGATGCGTACCCAAAGCTGCCCGGCGAAGGGGATGATCGGAACCTCAATGCGGTACTTGTACCAGAGGTAATCGTGAAGCCGACGGGCGCGCTCCTCAAGAGGAAGCTCAGGGATCCACTGCTGCCAAAATGGCGGCAAGGGTAGGGTGGCCATAAAGCCCAACATCTTTTCGGGGGCGGGCGGGATCCCTTCAAGAGTCTCCAAAAGCAACTGCCGCGCCTGCAGCAGCAGAGTGTGGTTGTGCTGACGGATATTGTCTAGCCCCACCTCCTGGATAAACGCCAGGGCTGCTGAAACGGCCAACCAAGCGCTGGGATCCCGTGTGCCCACCCAGTCGAACTCGGCTGTGAACCCTTGCCCAAAGCCGTGGGAGATCACCGTAGGATGGGTTTGAGCCTGTCGGTGGGGGGCCACCCACAAAAAAGCACAGCCTTTCGGGGCAAACAGCCACTTGTGGGCATTGCCGGTGTACCAATCGGCCCCCAGCCTTTCCAACTCCAAGGGGAGAACCCCAGGGGCATGGGCGCCATCCACCAAAACTGGGATCCCGCGCTCCCGACAGAGGCCGATCAGCTCAGGCAGGGGGTAGATCAGAGCCGTAGGCGAGGTGAGGTGATCCAAGACCGCCAAACGGGTTTGGGGGGTGAGGATAGTCTCGAAGGCGGCGATAACCTGCTCCGGCCCTGCAATGGGAAAAGGGATCTGCGCCTCAACCGGGATGGCTCCCCACTGGGCATAGACATACTGTAGCGCCTGACGAACAGCCCCGTAGCCGTGGTTGGTGCAGGCGATCTGATCCCCTGGCCGGAACCGCAGCGAGCGCAAAACGGCATTCACCCCGCTGGTGGCATTTTCCACAAACACCAGATTTTCAGGTTCAGCGCCGACAAAATAGGCCAGCTCTGCTGCTGCCGCCCGTAAAGCTCGGGGAAGTTCCTCTCCCATAAACTGCACCGGCTGAGCCTCCAGGCGTTCCCGCCATGCACTCTGGGCCTGCAACACCTTTTTCGGGGTCGCGCCATAGGAGCCGTGATTCAAAAAAACGGCTTGCGGATCCAGTCCCCACAAGGAGCGTTCGCAAAGTGGCGCACAAGCACTGAGGGCAGCGCCAAAGTGGGGAGAATCGGATCCCAGGTTGGAGAAGAAAGGCATGGTTCACTCCCTCTGTCCCTGGACGATGCAGGAAAAAGATGGGGGAATTGCTGCGATCTGTGTGAGGGGTTTGCTCAGAAATCTGAAGATATCAACACCTATCAACACCGCTGATGTGGAGACCAATGGCATCTCAGTTGAATATCGAAACCTGAGGCCCCCCGGAGAAAGATTCTCTTGGGTTGATCTATTGGCCGTCACCCAATTCTGGGCCGAGATCCGAGATAGGGGCAATTTTGCTGAGCTTGATTTTAGGGTTGCTGGCAGCAAATTGCTGTAAAGTCCACTCGTTCTTAAACAGAAGAACGGGCCTGTCTTGAATGTCTTTAACAACTAGGGTGTTAAACAAGCTGGGGATGTTCTCCAGCGCCTTCCAGCCATTCTCGACCCAGCGAGCCAGGGTGTAGGGCAACATCTCCAGTCGGGTTTCGACGTTGTATTCACTTTCAAGGCGATACTGCAAAACCTCAAACTGCAACTGGCCCACCGCTGCCACAATCGGATCCCGTTTGGAATCGTCGATAGAGTACATGATTTGTACAGCCCCTTCTTCCCGCAGTTCCGCTACCCCTTTCTGGAACTGCTTAAACTTGGAAGGATTGGGATTCTTCAAGTAGGCAAACAGCTCAGGAGAAAAGCTGGGGATCCCGGCGTAGCGCAGCTTCGGGCCGGTGTAGATGGTATCCCCAATGGTGAAGATGCCGGGATTATTCAGGCCGATCACATCCCCAGGGTAAGCTTCATCGATGGAGATGCGCTCTTGAGCAAACAACTTCTGGGGATAAGATAGGCGAATGGGACGATTGAGGCGGGCATGGTTGACCACCATATCCTTCTCAAACTTGCCGGAACAGATGCGCACAAAAGCAACGCGATCCCGATGGCGGGGATCCATGTTGGCCTGCAGTTTAAAGACGAAGCCCGTAAACTCAGGATGTTCGGGCGGGATTAGCCCAGCAGTGCTCTCGTGAGGCATTGGCGGTAAGGAATACTCCAAAAATGCATTGAGGAAAAGCTCCACCCCAAAATTGGTCATGGCACTGCCGAAAAAGACCGGGGTTTGTTTGCCAGAATGCACCTGTTTTAGATCCAAGGTGGGCATGAGACCATCCAGCAGTTCCAGCTCTTCCTTGAATTGGTAATACAAGTCCTTGTCGATCAACTCCTCAATTTGCGGATCCCCAAGTTTAATGACAGTATCTTGAACTCTTAGCCGCCCCCCAGATACCCGCTCAAAGAAATGAAACTCCTGAGTTCGGCGGTCAAATAGCGCAGTAAATCGCTCGCCTGAGCCAATCGGCCAGTTGACAGGATAGGGCTTGAGGCCCAGTTCCGTCTCAATTTCATCCATCAGCTCCAAGGGATCCCGACTTGGGCGATCCATCTTGTTGATAAAGGTAAAAATCGGCAGCCCCCGCATCTGACACACTTCAAACAGCTTGCGGGTCTGGGTTTCCAACCCTTTGCCGGCATCTTCCAGCATCACGGCATTGTCAGCCGCTGCCAGGGTGCGATAGGTGTCTTCGCTGAAGTCCTGGTGGCCGGGAGTATCCAGCAGATTGAGACGAATGTTGCGGTAATCAAATTGCAGGACGGTAGAGGTGATGGAAATACCCCGCTGCTTTTCCAGTTCCATCCAGTCGGAAGTGGCCCGCTTTTGCGCCCGACGGGCCTTCACAGCTCCCGCTTCTTGAATGGCCCCCCCGTACAACAGCAGCTTTTCGGTGAGGGTGGTCTTCCCCGCATCGGGATGGGAAATAATGGCAAAGGTGCGCCGTTGCTCTACAGCTTTGGCCAAATCAAGTTCTTTCATCAACTGTTGCCGCTCCACTACAACCTGGTCGCCTTAAAGAAGATTCCGCCGCGATGTTGTCCCCTAAAGGATGGGAGAAATACGGAGAAGGAAAAAATAGAAAATCAGTGGGAAATACGCTTGAGAATAATGAGGTTGGGTTGCCGCCAAGTAGCGAGGGGGAGAGAGCACAGGCCGAAAAGCGCGAAAAGCCAACAGAACCATTTTGACCCTAGCACAGGAACAGGGATCCCTGTTGTCTGGCATACTGGCGGAGATCTTGAGGGGGAATTTCCCAGGCCAACCGGCCAGAACTCAAAGCAGATGCTGCTCGTTGTTGTTGCGCGACGCTGACGTGAAGAGCAGTTGCTCAATCGTGGCAATGGTGAAGTTTTGGCTGATCACCAGCCGCTCGACGCGAATGCGGTGGGCTTGCAGGAGGCAATCTTGCTGCAAGGGCTTGGGCAATTGTTCCCAATGATCCAGCAGGACTTCCAGCAAAATCTCGCCCGGTAGCCCGGTGGCGCTTTCCAGGGATCCCAGCTTTTCTACCCTCTCGGCAGACCATTTGAGGGTAAGCTTTTGCAGGCCCAGTTGTGCATCCAGAGCCTCGCGGGGATCCGACTGGGCACCCTGCCCATTGGGGGTGCCATTGCGGCGAACCCCATTGTCGGTGCAAGCAGTAGCAGGGGGCAAAAGCTCGGCTGGCTTTTCAGAGGGAAGACACAAACCGGTGCAGCCGCTGCAGCCCTTTTTCGAGGGTGGTGCGATCGGCAGCATAGGAAAGGCGAATGTAGGAATCTGCCCCAAAGGCTACCCCCGGCACAGCAGCCACGTGGTGTTCCTTGAGCAGCTGCCGGCAAAACTCCACCGAACTTAACCCGGTTTGGCCGATGTTGACAAACACATAAAATGCGCCCTCCGGCTCCGGGCAAGTCACCCCCGGCAAGGTGCGGATCCCGTCCAGCATCAGATCTCGCCGCTGCCAGAATTCTTGGCGCATTTTTTCCACAGCCGCTGCCGATAGGGGGCTGGTCAGGGCTTCCAGAGCACCGTACTGGGCGAAGGTGCAGACATTGGAGGTGCTGTGGCTTTGCAGGTTGATGGCCGCCTCAATGATGGGCTTGGGCCCGGCCAAGTAGCCCACCCGCCAGCCGGTCATGGCGTAGGCTTTGGCAAAGCCACTGCTGAGAATCAGGCGCGGCATCAAGTCAGGGCAAAGGGATCCCAGGCTGATGTGGCGGGCTTGTCCATAAACCAGCTTTTCGTAGATCTCGTCGCAGATCACGTACAGATGGGGGGCGGAGAGGATCACCTCTGCCAGAGCTGCCAGCTCGTGCTGGTGGTAAACGGCTCCGGTGGGGTTGGCCGGCGAGTTGAGAATCAGCAGCTTGCTACGGGGGGTGAGGGCCTGGCGCAGTTGGGCGGCGGTGAGCTTGAACCCCTGGGCCTCTTCCGTCTGCACCTGCACAACCTTTGCCCCTGCCAAAATGGCAATTTCGGGGTAGCTGACCCAGTAGGGAACAGGCAGGATCACTTCATCGCCGGGATCCAGCAGCACCATGGCCAGGTTAAACAGGGTTTGCTTGCCGCCGTTGCTGATCAGGATTTGGTCGTGGCTGAACTCCAGGCCGTTTTCCTGCCGCAGCTTATCGGCCACTGCTTGGCGAAGGGCGGGGATCCCAGCGGTGGGGCCGTAGCGGGTTTTGCCCTCTTCCAGAGCACGGATGGCCGCGGCCCGAATGTGGTCAGGCGTATCGAAATCCGGCTCGCCCGCGCTCAAGCTACACACATCCAGCCCCTCTGCCTGCATGGCTTTAGCCAGAGCCGAAATGGACAACGTGGGGGAAGGGGATAGATGGGCGACCCGTTGGGACAAGCCGGCAGCAGACACCATCGGTTGGGAAGCTCTTTGGTTTATTTTAAGGTTCTCAAGCAGGGCCAATCTAGATAGCTAGGCTACTGCGGTCAACAGGCGGGTACCATCCACCAACAGCAGTTTGTTGCCCTCTCGCTCTGCCAACAGATCCCAAAACTCGCCCGCCACAGCTCCGGGCAAGAACCCTTCCAAGCGCAATTGCAGAGGAGCAAATTGCTTGGTTCCCTGGGGCTTGCGCCGCACGGTCACCTCAACAAAGCCATCGTGGGGCTCGACAATGCCGCGGATGTTAAAGCCTTCCTCTGTGTCCTCAGGGGCAGGCAAAAACGGTTCTTCTTCCCACTCTGGGTCTTGCTCCTCTTCCGGCAGGGCCAGGATGCGGATGATGCTCAAGCCCAAAGCCCCCCCTGAACGCGGCTGCGGCTGCACGTAGTACCAGTAGGTATGGCCGCTCTTGATGCAGTGCTCGAAGGGGCCGAGAAGCTCGGCGCGTCCGGGGGTAGCCGGATATTCTGCTCCGTCAGAGGCAACCAAGGTTGCCTGCGCATAAGTCTTGGGGATCGATTTCAGGGATCCCTTAATCAGGCCCAAAGCGCGGAACTGGTAGGGGTGGGCGGGAGGAGGCAATGGGTTCATGGCGGCCAGATCTTGGAAAGCCAGGGAAGTAGAGTCCATCATCTTATCCTATGGCGATCCTCAGATTGGAATATCCAGGGCTTTCCTCAGCATCGCCTCCAGCTCATCGCCCTGCCGACTTGCGCACCGCGATCAAGCTGCTGGTGGTGCCCAGAAAAACCCCCATCCCCAACAACATCGACGGCAAGAGCCAAAACTCCAGTTGGCTGCGATCTGCCTGCATCACCTTGAGGAAGGGCAAGGCAATCAACTGCTCCAGCAGCTCCTGCAGCAACTGCTGGGATCCCAAGATCAATCCCCAAGCTCCCACTGCGCTGATCACCCCAAACAGGCACCCTTGCAAAATAAAGGGCAAGTAAATCCAGGCTGCCGTCGCCCCCACCAATTGCATCACCTCGATCTCCCGCCGCCGCGCCATGACGATCAGGCGAATGGTGGTGGTGATGACCGCCACCGCTGTCAGGGCCAACACGCCGGTAATGGTCAGGGATCCCAGCCGTAGCATGTCCTGGAGCTGGGCCAGTTGCTCCACAATGCGGTCGCCGTAGTAGACCTCATCCACCCCTTCCAGTTGGCGAATCTGCTCCGCCACTTCCCCCAAGGCTTCGGTGGAATCCGCCTTAACCCGCAGAGCATCCACCAAGGGGTTCTCCCCCAACTGGGTTTCCATGGCCGCCTCGTCTTGGATCCCCATTTCCAGCAAAAGGTTGCGCCAAGCCTGGTCTTTGGTGATGACCTTCACCTCGGCCACATGAGGCAGTTGGGCGACCTGAGGTTGCAGCTCCACCCCCTGCCGTTCCGGCTCCAGGTAGACGGAGATCTCCAGTTGTCCTCCCAGCGACTGCACCGTGGCATCCACGCCCCAGGACAGCTCAACGCCGATCCCCACCAAGAACAGCAACACCAGCAGGGTGCTCACAGCGGCCCAGTTCAGCCAGCCCCCCCGCCGCAACCCCAAAAAAGTCTCCTGTAGGAGATAGCGGATTTTATTGAGAAATCGGGAGAGAGATTGCATGCTGTTCTCCATCCAACAATCAATGGGCTCAGACCCTTGCCCCCTGGAGCTCAACAGAGCCTGTGGAGAGCAAAATAGGGATCCCGGCAGCCCTCAGCGCAGATCATACAGGCGCCCTCCCTCCATGCGCACCACCCGGTGGCCGGCCCGCTCCACCAGATAGGGGTCATGGCTGGTCATGATGACGGTCACCCCAAAGGAATTGAGCCGCTCCAAAATCTGGAGAACCAAGAGCGAGTTTTCCGGATCCAGATTCCCCGTCGGCTCGTCCGCCAGCAGCAACACCGGCATGTTGACAATGGCCCGGGCCAGGCTAAGGCGCTGCTGTTCCCCCCCCGAAAGCTCATGGGGAAAGTGATCTCGCTTTTCGGTCAGCCCCACCATCTTTAGGGTCGGCCCGATGCGACGGCGGATTTCTGCGGGGGACAGCCCTTGGGCGCGCAGCACGAAGGCCACATTTTCTGCCAGGGTGCGGTTGGCCAGAAGGCGATAATCTTGGAAAACCACCCCCAAGCGCCGCCGCAACATGGCCAGCGGACGCGGTGGGATGCGGTAGGGTCGCCGCCGCCCTTCAGAAGAAAAGAGACAGACTTGATCGACGATGACCGTGCCCTCGGTGGCCTGTTCCGCCCCGTAGAGTAGCCGCAGCAGGGTGGACTTGCCCGCCCCGGAGACCCCAGTTACGAACACAAACTCGCCGCGGCGCACCTCCAAGTTCACATCCTGAAAAATTAAGTTGCCGTTGGGAAAGACCTTGCTCACGCCCCGCAAGGACACCATGCTGGCCGGGGCTTGCAGGGATCCGGATTGGGTGCTGCTGTAAAAGCCCAGGGTGGCCTCTGGATGGGCTGGGGCAGGGGGATGAGGGGTCGGAGCCGTACCCGCCCAACGGTGTAAGCGAGGAGGATAGCCGATGTGCTGACCGATCACCATAGTAAGCGCCTAGACAGAGGAGGGAGAGAGCGCCGGCAGACTAGGGGCGCAAACGAGAAGAGGGATCCCACAGCACTCGCCAGACAAAGCTGGGCAGAGCTAACATGCGTCGCCAGCGCCAGGGTTCCTGATAGAGACGATACAACCATTCCAGGTGATGGTCACGCCACCAACGGGGCGCTCGCCGTTTTTGGCCGGCCCAAATGTCCAAGCTGCCCCCCACCCCCATCCAGATGGCTTGGGGCAAAAGGGGACGCCACTTTTGGATCCACAGCTCCTGCCGCGGGGATCCCAGCCCCACCCACACCAGTTGCGGTCGAAATTCCTGGAGAGCTTGCAGAAGCTCTTTTTCTTCCTCGCTAGAGAAGTAGCCGTGGTAGCCCCAGAGGGCCAAAGCAGGACACTGGGCTTGCCAATATCGAATTGCTGCCCGGTTGACTTCCGGCCTTCCCCCCACCAGGGCCAAGCGCCACCCCCGTTCTGCCGCCAACGGGATCAGGGCCTCTGCCAGCTCGATCCCCGGCACCCGCTGGACGCGGATCCCCTGCCGCCGCAGGGCCCACACCACCCCAATGCCATCGGGGATCACCAGCTCCGCCGCTTGCAGCACCTGGGCAAAGGCCAGATCCCGCTGCGCCTGCATGATCATTTCCGGGTTGCAGGTGACCACCTGAGCGCCCTGACCCTCCCGAATATGCGCCTCAATCCAGGTGGCGTAGCTCTGTAGGCTGGCCTCCGGCAGAGCAAGGTGCAGGTTCACGCCCAGAATCGCATGGATGGATAACGACACTACCGACCGAATGCTGGCCCCCACTGGAGCCGTTGGACACGCTTTTAAGATAGCCCGGACCTTCTCCCAGAGGGAGAGGGGAGTTCGAGGAGGCATTTCATGGCTATTTGACCACGGAAATCTCTTCCCTCAGGCATCCGCGGCGGCATCCACGGCGTATCTCCATCAGACCAGGCCAGAGGGAATTGCCCGACCCAGAGCAAGTCCCTGAAGGTTGGTTGCCATCTTTCGAGACAGGAGACTTGAGATGAAGACTGCAAAGACTCCCTTCGCTCTGCCTCAATTGGCCGCCGAATGGGATCCCAGCCCTGCAACTTCCCGCCGCAGCTTGTTGTTGGCTGGTTTGCTGGCGGGCGTAGGTGGAGCAATTGGGTTGCGCACCCTGCCCGGTGCCGCCCAGTCCAACACTGCCGACATCGCCATCCTCAACGCGGCCATTGACTTGGAACAGCAGGCAATCTGGGCCTACAAAACCGCTGCCGGCAAGTTGAGCAATACTGAGGTGGGCAAGATCGTGTTGGAAGTGGCCACCAAGAACCTGAAGGATCACGAGCAGCATCGGGATCTGCTGGCGGGTGCCGTGAGGCAACTGGGGGGGATCCCCTCTCGGGCGCGGGATAGCTACGACCTTTCCACCTACATCGACAACAAAGAAGGCAATCTCGATTCCGATGCCAACATCGCCAAGCTGGCCCTGGCTCTGGAGTTCGATGCGGCCCTAGCCTACAACGATGCCTTTGTCCAGCTTTCCAACAAAGACCTGGTGGCTGCTGCCAGCACCATTGGCCCCAACGAAGTTGCCCATGCCACCGCAATCCGGGCCGTGTTCCACAGCCTTGACCCCAGCATTCTGGTGGTGCCTGCCCCCTTTGTCAGCGCCGAGACTCGGGAGCGCTGGATCCTGAAGGTGTAAAGCCCCTGCCGGCGATGACTTCCAGCTAAAGCCGCCAACCCCCGGCGACAGCAAGGTGTAGAACCCCCACCGGCGCTGATCTCCAAAGCCTTCCAACGTCCTCTGTAGGATCTTGGGGTTTGGAGATCTTTGGAGGTTCTTTGGAGGTCAAGGTGTTCCACACCGCTGTCGCAATCGCCTTCTTCTGAACGCCTCAGCTTTTTTTCGCTTCCTAACCTGTGTGGAGAAAGCCCTATGCCGATGACGCGGCGGTTGCTGTTGCTCAGTGGACTGGGATCCCTGCTCAATGTGGGGGCCATCTTGGCCGTGGATCGGTGGCGACAAGCCAGCTCCGTTGCGGAGCGGGATCCTGTCGAAGCAAAGGCGGCAGCAGAGGTAATCATTCGGGGGTTTCAATACCTGCCCTCGGAGGTTACCCTCAAGCGGGGGGGCAAGGTGACCTTCACCAACCTGGATTCCACCCCCCACACGGCTACTCCTGTGGAGGGAGCGCAGTTTCAAGGGACGGGACGGCTAAGTCGCAACGAGAGCAAAGCGGTGGTGTTCGAAGTAGCTGGGATCCAGGAATATTTCTGCGATATCCACCCCAGCATGGTGGGCCGCATTGTCGTCGTCGATTAGGTGAAGGCCATGCAAATGGAACCCCTGGGATCCCCTCTTCCCTTCTGGAACATTTGTCGGCGGGTGTACCTGGTTTGGGCCGTCCTTTTGGGGATTGGGTTTGCTGCCACCCAGTTTCACCAAGAGGCCAACATCAACTGGCTGTGGCTGGTGATTTCCCTGATTGGGTTGGGCTACATGGTGCGGCAGACTAGCTTGCCGGAGTTTAGAACAGCCGGACTGGCCCACCTCTACTTTGTGGGTTTGGTGTGGACGTTGGTGATCGCCCAGGGCATGATCCTCTCGGTGCTGCCCTTTGTCGGGCGTACCCCTTTGGCAGCTTTGAGCCCATACCTGGGGGTGTTTTGGCTGTGGCAAATGGGGCTGGGTCACTGGCTCAACGGCTTGGTGGATCCGCCGCGTCTCCCCTACTGGATCACCGGTGGGATCCAGATCCTGGCCGGAGTTGCCTGCCTGCTGTGGGGGCTGGAGTGGCAGTTTGCGGTGGCAGGGGGAATCGGGGCTTTGGCCATGCTTCTTTTGATCCGGTTGCACTGACCCGTTCACTGATCTGACTTTGGGGTCTTATCCAGGCGCACTCGCCAAACTCCACCTCCCACGGCCACCTCATCTCCTGAGCGCAGCTTGCGTCCCCGCCGGGTTTCCACCTCACCATTCACCCGCACTTGCCCCGCTTGGATGAGCTGCTTGGCCTGCCCACCGGTGGGAGCAACCCCCGCCAGCTTGAGGAACTGATCCAGCTTGATCACAGGATCCGTCGCCGGCTGGGGATCCCTTTGAGGAGTCTCCGCCATCACTTCACCCAAAAGGTTTTGACATTTACAAATTCCAGGATCCCTTCCCGACTCAGTTCCCGTCCATACCCTGAGCGTTTGATGCCGCCGAAGGGAAGGCGCGGGTCGGACTTGACCATGCCATTGATGAACACGGATCCCGCCTCCAGCTCCTCCAGCAGGCGCTCTTGTTCCTCTGGATCGGTTGTCCAGGCGCTGGCACCCAGGCCAAAGGGCGTGTTGTTGGCCAGCTCAATGGCTGCCGACACATCCGGGACGGTGAACAGCAGCGCCACCGGCCCGAACATCTCCTGGTGGGCCACCGGATGATCGGGGGGGATGTCGCTCAGGATCGTGGGCGGGTAAA
>NZ_JANSIO010000226.1:0-5684 GCF_047462195.1 Synechococcus sp. R3-13
TGAGCTTATTATTGACTAGAGTCATGCTCTTTGTCTCTCTTGGGAAGATTTCTCTCTTGAGCAGAAAGGCGGGCTCAGTGCAGAAAGTGACGTATGCCGGTGCAAACCATGGCAATACCGGCAGCGTTGGCAGCAGCAATGGAATCGGCATCGCGGATGCTCCCCCCCGGCTGGATGATGGCGCGGATCCCTGCTTGGGCAGCCATCTCCACGCTGTCGGCAAAGGGGAAGAAGCCATCGCTGGCCAAAACAGCTCCTGCTGCTTGGGATCCCGCCTGCTGGAGAGCGATCTCCGCTGCTCCCACCCGATTCATTTGTCCGGCTCCGACGCCGAGCGTCTGCCTCTGCTTGGCGACGACAATGGCGTTGGATTTCACATGTTTGCAGACTATCCAGGCAAATTCCAGATCCGCCCACTCCTCCGGTGTGGGCTGGCGCTGGGTGACCACTTGCCAAGAAGGGGGGCTGTCGGTTTGCGTCGGTTCCTGGTCGCGACAGCGTTGCGGCACAACAGGTGAATCGGCATCCTGCACCAGAAAGCCCCCGGCTATGGTGCGGATTGTCTGTGCAGGCCCCACGCACAAGTCCGGCAAGACCAAGACCCGCAAGTTCTTTTTGACTGACAGTAGCTCAGCCGCTTCTGGAGTGCAATCGGGAGCCACCACACACTCCAAAAAAGGCTCCACCAGCCGTCGGGCGGTCTCTGCGTCCAAGGGTTGGTTGAGGGCGACGATGCCCCCAAAGGCCGAAACTGGATCAGCAGCCAGGGCAGCCTCGAGGGCGGCAGCCGGCGATGGGCGAATGGCCACCCCACAGGGGTTGTTGTGCTTAACCACCACCGCCACCGCTTGTTCAGGTTGCAAGAACTCCCTCCGAGCAGAGCCAGAAGACACAGAGCCCTTCCCGTCAGTGGGCCGCGTCGCATCAGCATTGCGGAGTAACAAGGTTAACTCTGCCGCCAGGGCACGGGCCGCCTCCAGATCCAGCAGGTTGTTGTAGCTCAGCTCCTTCCCCTGCAACTGCTTAGCCCGGTGCCAGCCGGGGGCAGCCGGATCCGTCACATACCAAGTGGCAGCTTGATGGGGATTTTCCCCGTAGCGCAGGCGTTGCCACAGGATCCCTTGCAGTTGAAACCTGTCTTCAGCGGCAGCTGCGGAGGACTGGGAGGGACCTGCTAGCTCCAGGCGAGCCAGGTAGGTGACGATGGCGCGGTCGTAGGCCAGCACCTGCTCAAAGGCCCGACGAGCACACTGGAAGCGAAACGCCAGCCGCTCTGTTTCCCCATAGGCCCCGGAGAGCAGTTGCAAATACTGGGGGTACTGGCTGGGATCCGTCAGCACCGTAACGTAGGGATAATTTTTGGCTGCCGCCCGCGCCAAAGTGGGCCCGCCGATATCGATCTGCTCAAAAGCTTCCTCCAGAGACACTCCTGCCTGGGCCACTGTCTGTTCAAAAGGGTAGAAGTTGACCACCACCAGTTGGATGGGAGGGATCCCCAGCGCCTCTAGGTCTGCCCGGTCTTCGCTGCATTCCAGGCGGGCCAAAATGCCGGCGTGAATGCGGGGGTGCAGCGTCTTCACCCTTCCCCCCAAGATTTCCGGCGCGCCAGTGTGGGCAGAGACAGGGGTGACCGGGATCCCAGCTTCTGAGAGCGCCTTGGCGGTTCCCCCACTGCTGAGCAGTTGAAAGCCATGCTCTTGCACGAGGGACTGGGCCAGCGGGATCAGTCCGGTTTTGTCGGATACACTCAACAAAGCCAACGGTACAGAATCCTGTTCGCGACAGCGTTGCGCAGTAGCAAGGGGCATTGGAGGCGTTATCCAGTAGAGAAGGGCCCAGAGGAAAAAGCTGGCCGGGATACCCAGCCCAGCGCTCTCACAGCATACCCCGAAAGCTGGACCCTCTTGTCCAGCCACCTGGTTCAGACAAATCTTCAGATCGTTCGCATCAGCAGGACGGATCAGGAATATTCTGCTTCGCCTCTCACCTGATCCTGCCGGACCTGTTCCCGCTCCCGGTTAAGGCGGGCCACCTGGGCTTCCAGATCTTGGATACGGTGCAGCAACTGTTCGATAGCCCGTCCCACTGGGTCAGGCATGAGATGGTGATCCAGGTCAATGCCATGGGCGGGGATGCGGCGCTGATGGGGCGGGATGACCGCACGGCCTGGGATCCCAACCACCGTCATGCCGGGAGCTACATCCTGAATCACGACCGCGTTGGCTCCGATACGAGCTTTTTCCCCAATGCGAACCGGCCCCAGAATCTTTGCCCCCGTGCCGACAATCACCCCATTTTCCAGGGTGGGATGACGTTTGCCCTTGTTCCAAGAGGTACCCCCCAAGGTGACCCCGTGGTAGAGGGTAACATCATCGCCAATTTCTGCCGTCTCGCCGATCACCACCCCACAGCCGTGGTCAATGAAAAAGCGCCGCCCAATCTTGGCTGCCGGGTGGATTTCAATCAATGTGAAAGAACGAGCCAAGAAGCTGAGCAGCCGCGCTAGGAAAAACCAGCGCCGTTTCCACAGCCAGTGGGCGATGCGGTGCAAAAACAGAGCATGCACACCGGGATAAGTGAAGATGACCTCCCAGCGATTGCGTGCTGCCGGATCCCGATCGAAGACACAATCAACATCCTCCCAAAATTGCTGCCAGAACCCCAGTTTTGGCTCCGGCTTGCCAGCAGGGAGAGAATTGCCCTCCCCCGTTTTGGTGCTTTCCGCCGCCGACTGCTCGGCCTCCGTCAGCATGAATGGTCTCCGTTTAGGAACCTCCACTCCCCTTTTAGCACTTTTTGCCGGCAGCAAGGAGAGATCTCCAATCGCGCCAAGGGAGCTCCTCGCGCAACTCTCCACTGGGTCGAGCTCAAGCAAATTGCCTTCTGCCCTAGCCTTTACTCAACTGCTGAGCCACCAGTTCTCCAATGGCTTGCGCGGCTCCCGGCCTTCCCCCCAGCCGCTGCAGTTCTGTCTGCATTTGCTGACGGCGCTGGGGATCTTCCAACAGAACTCGCATTTGTGCGGCCACGGCCACCGGGCGCAAGTGGCCCCGCAACTCCGGTACCACCTCTCGCCCTGCCCAGATGTTCGGCCAAGCCAAGTGACCTAGCCAACGCAGAGCAATTCTGTTGACGGCGCGGGCCAGCCAAGTGCCCAAGCCTGGAAGGCGGGTCAACAGGCCAAGAATCCCATCCCAGGCGCGCATTGCCTCCAGCTTGTTGGTAGGGATCACCACAACCATCGGCACCCCCAAATAGGCCAGCTCGGCGGTGTTGGCGCCAATGGTGGTCAGACAGAGATCACAGTTGGCCAGCACAGAATAGGCAGGGAAGCTTGTCCACAATTGCACCGTGCTGCCAAAGGGGGTAACAAACTGGGATCCCAGATTGGTCTGCTCCAGAATGGCTGAGGTGCCATAGATCAAAGCCATATCGGGATTGAGCTTGGGATGGGCATAGGCTGCCAACGACTGGGGGGTTTGTCCTGGGGCCACCGGGATCACAAAGCGGACATTCGGCAGCATCTGTCGCAGCTCATCGGCCACAGCCAACACCAATGGCACCCCCAAGGAGAGCTTGGCTGGCTTGGAGCCTGGGAGCAGCCCCACCTGATAGTGGGTGCGGTTCTCATCGCTCAGACGCTGCCAGCCGCGCGGTAGCAATTCTTCATCGGTGAAGCGGTTCCCCACCCTCTCTGGCGCAGTTCTTACAGGCTCCCCCTCGCCGATGGAGCTGGGAGATGCATCTTGGAGCAGGCCAAAGGCTTGGGTTGGGGAAGAAAAGCCTGCCGTGGGTTTGGAGGCAGCGGCAGGAGATCTGCTGCCAAGCCAGCCGGAAAGGGGCACCCCCGGCAAATAGACAGCGCTGGCTACGCCATCCGCCATCAAATCCCCGACAACGTGCATTTTGTGGGCCCAAGGGTGGCCCAGCAGCCGTCCGCCATCGTAGCGGCGTTTGATTGCCTCGGTTCGCACGGCGAAAGCATGTACCCAAGGCCGCCAACGGGGTTGATGCTCAGCATAGACCACCAGCCGATAGCGCAAGCGGCGAGCAATCCAGACGGCAAAAAACTGATCCCCCCCCAGAAACAGCACCACCCCTCGCTTGGCCCAATTCCAGGCTTCTTCGGTTTGGCCAGTAAGCAAAAAAGCCAGAAAAAAATCGGGATCCTGCACCCGATCCACGTCGACGAACGCTTGCGCTATCTTCATCTCTTGCCCGGAAGCATGGGGGCAGGGGGACAGCACCAGGGAGAGGCGTGCCTGAGGCAGTTGCTGGCGCAATTCCATCACCACCGGACGCACCCAGGTGGTCAGCTCTCCAGGGCCGTTTGAGAGAATAAGAATGTCATAGGGAGGCTCACCGCTGCTCAGTGGGGCCATCGGAGGCTGGGATCCTGCAATTAATCGTCTCATTCTACCGTTTGCCCATGGCCCTGGGCCGATTCCTGCCAGTCCGGAGATTTGTCGGGATCCCTTCCCAAAGAGGCAGCCCCAGCGTCGGCTGAGGGGCAAGGCGTTCTTCAGAGAGGCATCTGGCCATGCGAGAGGCCAGGGGATCCCTCAGGCCAGCAGGGATCCGCCGATCATCCCCGCCAGCAGAATAAACCCTTGCACCACATTTTGGCCGAAGATGGCCAGGTACAAGGTGGGAGAGGCATTCCTTTGGTGGAGCTGCCAGGTTTGCCGGCCCCAGAGGACAGTGACGATGGCCAAGCTGACAAAATAAACTCCATGCAACCGTAGGCTGAGGCCTACCCCCAACAGCGCGATGGCAGTGCCCAAAAAAAATAGCCCTACCGCCGTCGGCGTCCGCTGCCCGAAAAAACGGGCGCTGGAATGGATCCCGGCCCGCTCATCGTCCTCCCGATCCGCAAGAGCATAGACGGTATCAAATCCCAGTGTCCACAACACCGTGGCCAGCCACAGCCAGCCCAGCCCCTCTTCCCACAGGGGTGTGTTGGCATCTTGGCCGCTCACCGCCGTCCAACTGATGAGCACGGCAAATCCCCACGCCAGAGCCAGCACCAACTGCGGCACCGGAAACACCCGCTTGGCCCCCGGATAGAGCAGGATCACCGGCACCGCCGCCACACAGAGGGCAAAGCTAACCGGGTTGAGAAACAGCGCCAGCCCTGCCGCACAGGCCAAACTCACCACCGCCATCAGGATCCCGACGCCAACGGTCAACTCCCGGCTGGCCAACGGGCGATGGCGGGTGCGCTCCACCAGCGGATCCAAATCTCGATCCCAAAGATCGTTGATGACACAGCCCGCTCCGCTGGCGGCCAAACTGCCCAGAATCAGGATCCCGACCAACGGCCAAGGGGGCGTTCCCCGTCCGGCCAAAAAAGCTCCCCACAGCGCCGGGATCATCAAAATCAGTCGCCCTGCCGGCTTGTGCCAGCGCAACAGCCGCAGAATGGCTCCGCCAGTGGCCCAGAGTGCAGAAGGGGAAGCAGACATAACCGGTTTCCGGCCAATCGCGACAGCGGGACGGAGTCCTTAAAGCGTGAGTTGCCGTTCGCGGGAGGGGTGCAGAGCACCATGAGGCGTGGGTAGGGGCGGCTCCACATTAGAGATCTTAAATCATCCTGAATTGCAGGTTTTTGGAATCCTTTCGGTTCCATTCGCCGTCTCAAGGCCCTGTGCAAGTCAGCTAGAAATCGCAGGAGCCCCGCACTG
>NZ_JANSIO010000227.1:0-1380 GCF_047462195.1 Synechococcus sp. R3-13
GCGCTGATCCCGCCAGAGAATCGAGGGCCGCCCCTGCTCATCCGGCTGAACTTCGTCGGCAGGAACATCCAGCATCTCCTCCACGCCATCCAGGGGGAAGGCGATCAGGGCTTTGTCGCTGACACACACCATGGCCTTGGAAATGCTCAGGGTGAGGGGGAGGCGGATGGTAAAGGTGGTTCCTTTGCCCCGCGCAGAATCCACTTGAATGCTGCCGCGCAGATCGGTGATGTTGCGGCGCACCACATCCAAGCCAACCCCCCGCCCGGCCAGATCGTCCACCTCGCTGGCCTCGCGAACGCTGAAGCCAGGGTGGAAGAGAACGTTGAACACTTCGTCTTCGTCGGCTTGCTCCGACAGCAGCCCCAGCCTTTGGGCCTTGGCCTTGACCTTCTCCACCGGGATCCCGGCGCCATCGTCCGAGACGATGATGATGGTTTGGTTGCCCTGATAGAAGGCCTTGACGGTGATCTTGCCCTCAGGGGGCTTGCCCGCCCGCCGCCGCTCCTCAGGGGTCTCGATCCCGTGTACCAGGGCGTTGTTCACCAGGTGGGTCATGGGGTCATAGAGCTCCTCCAGGATGGCCTTGTCGATGAGCGTGTCACGGCCTTCCACCACCAGGCTGGCCTGCTTGCCCGTTTTGATGGAGAGATCCCGAATGGCGCGGGGCAACCGATCGGCAACTTGCGAGAAGGGCACCATGCGCGCCCGGTTCAGGCCCTCTTGCAGTTGGGTGGTTACCTGCCGGAATTGGCGGGTAATCTGCTCTGCCTCATCCACGGCAAACTCGATGTCGGAGGAGGACTCGCGCACCCGCACGATGAGCTCAATGATCTCCTGGGCCAGAGCGTGGAAGGCCGTAAACTGGTCCATCTCCAGCTTGTCGAACTCTTGGCCGGAGGAATGACTCCGCCTTCCTCGGCTGGATCCCTCCCCATTTCGACCGAAGCCCACCGTTACCGTGCCGCCATAGGCTGAGCTGCTGCGGCTGGAGAACAAAGCCGATTCCAGCAAGGAGCGGTCATACTGATCCCGCATGCGCTGGCCCAGATCCCCTAGCTGTTGCACACGGCCCAACAGGCCATCCAGAAACTGGCGCAGACGGGTTTGGTTTTGCTCCATGCTGTTGCGGATGACCACCAACTCTCCCACCAGGTTGTTGATGGAGTCGAGGTGGCGCACCTCCACCCGCATCACAGGGTTGCTGAGGGCAGCAGTTCGCCGTGAAGTCGGCCCAGTTGCCGCCGGAGCGGGAGCAGCAACAGATGGTGAAGGTGTAGGAGCAGCGGCAGGCGCTTTGGGAGCTACAAAGGGCTCCGCACCGCTGACGCGATCGAGATCCCCCAGGAGAGACTCCAGTTGGGCTTCAAAATCGCTTCC
>NZ_JANSIO010000228.1:0-4412 GCF_047462195.1 Synechococcus sp. R3-13
ATTTGGGATCCCTGGGCTTGCCAACGGGCCGCCCACAGCTTGCCTGAGCCGTCCAAAACCAAAAAGAGATCCCCTGGCCTGAGGCGGCGTACCCGCTGCAAGTAGTGCTGTTGCAGACCAGTTAAATGGAGAACACCGCTGGGATCCCGCTGCGCTGGGTCAATCGCCAATCGGGGCAAAGCGCTCAGGTCATGCGTGCGTTCAGACAACACCATTCCCCCCGTCGCCAGAGGGCTGCCACCACCCATTCGTTGGCCTCCAGCATCTCCGCCACCAACTTGGCCTGCTCGATGAGGATGCCGCTGAGGATCAGCCATCCCCCCTCCTTCACCACCAGCCGAAACTCCGGGATCATATCCAGGATCACATCTGCCAGGATGTTGCACACCAGCCCATCCACCATTTCGGGAATATGCTCCAGGCTGCCCTGAGCGACCACAATGGGATCCGTCAGGCCGTTGAGATCGCGGTTGTGCATCGTGGCTTGCACCGCCAGGGGGTCGATGTCCACCGCAAACACCCGCTTCACCCCCAACAGGGCCGCCGCCAACGACAGAATCCCGGATCCACAGCCCACATCGGCCACAGTCACTCCCTCGGCACCCCCGCCGCCCTCCAGGCGCATCTCCAGCGACTCCAGACAGAGCTGCGTGGTGGGGTGAGTGCCCGTGCCGAAGGCCATACCGGGATCCAGCCGCAACAGGTGCCGACCGGGGTGAGGGGGCGGATCCAGCCAGGCCGGACAAATGAGCAACTTATCCCCGATGGGTTGGGGCTGCCAGTGCTGCTTCCAACTGCTGCTCCAATCTTCCGCCTCTATGCGTTCCCAGCGCAGCTTGGGAACCCGCTGACCGGCAATGAGGGCATCTTGCTGCAGGCGCAGGGAGAGGGCTGCCAAATCCAAGAGGCTGACGTGAGGCCAAGGCAGATAGGCGTGAATGCAAATCTGATCTTCGCCGTGGGCTTGGCTGGTCATGCCCCGACAGCCAAAATTCTCCAGCCGCCAAAAGATCAGGTCTTCTTGGGCAGGGGAGGCGATGAGACTGAGATCCCACCAAGCACCAGCGGGGTCCAGCGCTTGTGCGGGCGAAAATGGGGTGGGATCGGCAACAGTCCTGCTCACAGGGATCCCTTCACAAACCTAAAGGAAAACCAAAGTGATGGCCAACAAGATAGCGCTTCATGTCACCCAGCCGGCCAGCACTCAATGCGGCACTTTATATCAAAAATTGCAGCGCTCTGCTCAATTCATAGTTTAGGCTTATTCTGGCTATTCTAGGATTGAAAGGCTCACAGCGTCGGTTCAGCAGCGAAGAAGGGAAGGATCCCCCCAATTGGGGGATGACCCTCAGCGGCTCTTTGGATGACCAGCTCAGCCCTGTGAGATAGATTAAGTCCAAAAGCATTGAACAAGAATTGGATGCAGCGTTGACATTCGTTTCGAGCCTCAGTGATTTTGCGGATAAATGAGGTTTGGCTGGGGCGTACTGAGCAACGATGTAAGGATGAAGAAAGAGCAATGCAGGTGGCGAGGTCGATGTCAATTGAGCAGTCAGGGCAGCAGCCGAAGGTAGCTCCTTGGGGGATTACCAGAGGGGAAAGGGCTGCCCATGAAGATCTTCAGCCACTCAAAGTCAGCACCCGCAAGGACTCCGTGCCGCTGACGCGATCCGCTCTGATGCGGCGTTTTAACCAGAGCTTTCCGCCTTTTTACAGCCAGTTTGTCAGCAGCGAGGTACAGGCCCAAAATCTGCGCTTGGCCTACGCCCTCTACCAAACCCGCAAGGCGGTGGTACAGATGCAGGACGAAGGTCGCAAGACGGTGGTCTGTCTGGCCTACCGTAATCGACCTTCCCTGCTCAGCGATCTGTTTGGGGTGTTCACTGCTTTTAATCTCTCGGTGCATGGCATTCATCTCTATGGGCAAATCTACTCACCGCACCTGGTGTTTATCCGCACCATTGTCTCCCGCGATGGCCACAGCCTATCTTCCCAAACCAAGCTCAGCCTAGAACGGGCTATTCACGAATGCCTGGCGGGTGTGTTTCGCGTTCATGAAACCTTGGCGCTGGAGTTTGATCTCAAGGCCGGACTAAAAGACGTGCAGGTTTCTTTTTATTTTGACCCGGTGTTTCATTTGCCCACACTTTTGGTGGATGTGGACAACCAGCCGGGCGCGTTTTACCGGGTGATGACGGCCCTCGCGCAGGAGGATTTGACCGTTGTTAACCTCAACTTGATGCTCCGCCGCAAGCAGACGCGCTTTATTTTCTACTTGCTGGGGCCGGATTCAACTCCAGCCATGCCGGAGTTCCTGGGGCAAAAATTGGCCTTGAGCATCCAGCAGCGGCTGCAAGGGGATCCCGCCTAGATCTGCACGGGACTGGGAGGCAAATCGAAAAGGACGGTGTTCATGTAGCGCTCTGCCCAGGCGGGGCCAAAAGCTTTTTCCAAAACGCGGCGGGTGCGGTCGTTCTGCTGTTGCTGGCTGCAATAGCGCTGCTGCCCCTGGTAGTGGGCCAAAATCTGGCCGGGATCCGTCTGTGGGGGGATCTGCTGCGCCAGCCGGCAGTGAATTTCCAGGAAACGGCAGGCAAAGTGTAAAAAGCGCTCGGCCTCTGCTTCGTCGGCAGGACGGACGAACAGGCAGTAGGGAGAAAAAATCGTGCCCCACTCCGGCAACCGGCGCCGGTGTTGGAAAGGGACGAGATGGGATCCCAACGCTTCCAGCTCTTGGATATAGAGATCGGGCAAGCTGGGGGTCACCGGCGAGAGATCGACAATGGCGGCGCTCACCTGTCCGCGACCGACCACAATGTCGCAACCGAACAGCGGCAGCGGGTACTGCGGCTGCGGAAACATAACGCAATGGAGAATGTCCAGGCTTTGCCCGGCCTGGGCCAGCTCCAGGTGCAGTTTGCGAAAGGGATCCCCTTGGTAGCAGCGGTTTTCAATTTGCAATTTCTCACCCTCTAGGCGGCCTTCCACGTAGCCCAGATCTTCAGGCAGAGGATAGGGGGCTAGGGTGAGGGTAGATCCCCAACGGTTCAGGATTGCCTCGGATAGGCCCTGGATGAGGGGATGCAGTTGGGCGGAAAGAGCAGGAGCGGTGAGCATAAGACCCCAAAAGAAAGGCTGAGAAACCCGTCCACGCTTGAGGGGTGGCCCCCTTCAATTCTTCAAAAGTGTCAAAAGTGCTGTGCCCAAGGCAGGGGAACTGCACCGCTGACCTGAAGGGATTGGGCGAAAGCTTCGACCCATTAAGCATCACCTCCAAGTACAGCCCATCTCTGTCCGATAGCCGGTACGTTATCGGATTACATGGTAACGGAAGGGGTGGGATTCGAACCCACGGTGACCTTGCAGTCACAACGCTTTTCGAGAGCGTCACAATCAACCACTCTGTCACCCTTCCAGTCAGCTGTGGGGCTTTACCATCTTAACGGCAAACCGAGTCTCCTGCTTCTTCCCAGCCTCAAAGCCAAGCTTGCTTTCCCCACGGGATGCGGTTGATGGGAAAGTGCTCCGCACCGCTGGCGGGAACGCCCAGATGAGATCATAGGGATATGGCTGCTCTATCCATTCACCACTTTCGCCAGGCCAAACAGGCGGGTCAACCTTTGGTGGCCCTCACGGCTGCCGACTACGCCACCGCTCAGATTTTGGATCAGGCTGGGATCGACTTGATCCTGGTGGGCGACAGCTTGGCCATGACCCACTTGGGGTATACCAGCACCCTGCCCCTGACGCTGGAACAGATGCTCCATCACGCCCAGGCGGTGCGCCGCGGGGTAGAACGGGCCTTTTTGGTGGCCGACTTGCCCTTCTTGACTTATCAAGTCCACAAAGAACAAGCTCTCCTCTCAGCAGGGCGGTTGATGAAGGAGGCAGGAGTCAACGGGGTCAAGCTGGAGGGGGGCTACCCCGACATGGTGGAAACGGTGGCCTTTCTGGTGCAGCGGGGGATCCCGGTTTTGGGTCATATCGGCCTCACTCCGCAGGCCAAACATCAACTGGGGGGCTATCGCCAGCAGGGAAAAACCACTCCGGAGGCGGAGCGTCTGCGACAAGAAGCCCTCAGCCTGGAACAAGCAGGGGCATTTGCCCTGGTTCTGGAGCACATGCCGGCGGAATTGGCTGCCCAAATCTCGGCCCAAGTGGGGATCCCAACCTTGGGCATTGGGGCCGGGCCGGCTTGCGATGGTCAGATTTTGGTCACCCACGACCTGCTGGGGCTGAGCGAGCGGCTCCCCCCTTTTGCCAAGGCCTATACCAATTTGAGACAGGCGATCCGAGAAGCAGTGGAAGCTTTCGCCGACGATGTTCGCCAAAAAGTATTTCCCCCCCGCTGAAGGGATCCCTTACCCATTCAAAGCTTGGGCAGAGCATGACTCTAGTCAATAATAAGCTCA
>NZ_JANSIO010000229.1:0-14843 GCF_047462195.1 Synechococcus sp. R3-13
GGCCACCACTTCGGCAGCGTGGGCGGCAAAGCGCTCCGAGAGAAAGCGGTTGTCGTAGCCAATCAGGATCCCTTCGCCGGGGTAGGTGCGGGCCAAGACTTGGGCGCTGGCCTGGGCTGCAAGGGCCAAGTTTTGGAAAGTAAAGGCATCGGCAATCACGGCTCGCCAGCCGTCGGTGCCAAAACGGATCGGGGTATCGGCCATAGTGGTGTTGCGGTGGGTGCTGCCGCTTCAAGTCATAGCACGAGGCGGGAGTTGCGGGGTTCGGTCTGCTCTCAACTTCTTCGCTTCTTCTCTATCTCTATTGAGATGGGATGTGAGATGGGATGAGATGGGATCCCTCTCGCGGGGCCCGCAGAAGCGGATAGAGTAACCTGGAAAGCGTTCCGCTCCTTTGTGCCATGACTCAGCAACTGACTCTCGACGGACTGGGATCCGAATCGAACGGGGGGCCGCGTCAAGGGCGGGTGATTGCCACCGATTTGCAGGGGGAGATGCAGCGCTCCTACCTGGAATACGCCATGAGCGTGATCGTGGGGCGGGCCTTGCCGGATGTGCGGGATGGCCTCAAGCCGGTACACCGCCGCATCCTCTACGCCATGCACGAGCTGGGCCTGACGCCGGATCGCCCCTACCGCAAATGCGCACGGGTGGTGGGGGATGTGCTGGGGAAATATCACCCCCACGGGGATCAGGCAGTTTATGACGCGCTGGTGCGCATGGCACAAGACTTTTCCAGCCGCTATCCCCTGGTGGCGGGACACGGCAACTTCGGCTCTGTGGATGATGACCCACCGGCGGCTATGCGCTACACGGAGTGCCGGCTGGCGGAGCTGAGCCACACAGCGCTTCTGGAGCAGGTGTCGGAAGAGATCGTCGATTTCATGCCCAATTTCGACGGATCCCAGGCGGAGCCCACCGTTCTTCCGGCCCGCTTGCCCATTTTGCTGCTCAACGGCTCTTCCGGCATTGCCGTGGGCATGGCCACCAACATCCCGCCCCACAACCTGGGGGAGGTGGTGGATGGCCTGCTGGCTTTGATCGACCATCCCGACCTCAGCCCTGAGGAACTGTTGCGGTGGATCCCAGGGCCGGATTTTCCCACCGGCGGCCAAATCTTAGACACCCAAGGGATCCGCGCAGCCTACCTCACCGGGCGCGGTTCCATCACCCTGCGGGGGGTAGCCCGATTTGAGGAGATCCAGCCGGGCAAAGGACGCCACCGGCGGCCTGCTCTGGTCATCAGCGAGTTTCCCTATCAGGTGAACAAAGCCGCCTGGATCGAAAAAGTGGCCGAGCTGGCCAACCAAGACCGCATCAGCGGCATCGCCGATCTGCGGGATGAGTCGGATCGCAGCGGCATTCGCGTGGTGGTGGAGCTCAAGCGAGAAGCCAACCCGCAGGCGGTTTTGCAGCAGTTGTATAAGCTCACCCCTTTGCAAAGCAACTTTGGAGCCATCCTGCTGGCTTTGGTGAACGGGGAACCGCGGCAGCTCAGCCTCAAGGACATCCTGCAACACTTCTTGCAATTTCGCGAGGCCACCCTCAACCGGATGTTCCGTGCCGAGTTGCAGCAGGTGCAGCGCAAGGCGGAAGAGGTGGCAGGAATGTTGCTGGCGTTGGCGGATCTGGAGGGGGTGATCGAGCTGCTGCGGCAAGCGCCCGATGGTACCACGGCCAAAGCCCAATTGCAAACTCGCCTGGGCTGTACCCCCCAGCAGGCAGAGACGATTTTGGCCATGCCTCTGCGTCGCCTGACGGGATTGGAGCGGGAACGGCTGCACCAGGAACACGCCCAGTTGCAGACCCGCATCGAAGAACTGCAGGGGCTACTCAGCGACCGCCGCAAGCTCTTGAATTATTTGAAAAAAGAGCTGCGACACCTGAAAAAGACCTTCGGGGATCCCCGGCGCACCCAGATCCTCTCGGCCTCGGAGCTGGAAGCGGAAGTGGCCCAAATCCCCAGCGGTGAAGAGACGGAAGAGACTCGCTTCCTGCTGCAATTCACCCGCAAGGGCTATGTGCGCCGCCTGCCTCTGCCTAGCCGTCGCTCCCGCAGCAACCCGGCGCAACGGGAACTGGGGGAGGATCTACTGGTCGGCCTGGAATGCGTCACGCTGGAGCAGGAAATCTTGGTGCTCACCGCCGGCGGCAAAGCTTTCACCCTGCCCATCGAAGGGATCCCCCTCAGCACTGGGTCCTCACGGGGGGTGCCTCTGGTTACCCTTCTCCCCAACCCCGAGCCGATGGTTGCCACCTTCACGTTGGCTCCGGATCCGGGCAAGGCAAGTTTGGTGGTGCTCAGCCGGCAGGGGCGGATCAAGCGGCTGGCCCTGGCAGAGTTGATGGGCCTTACCCAACGGGGATCCACTGTCCTAAAGCTAAAAGAGGGAGATGAGCTGGGCTGGGCAGCCCTTTGGGATCCCGGCCACCAAGGCTACAGCGTCGTCCTGGCTACTTCAGGGGGACGGGTGCTGCGGCTGGATGTCCAACAGATTCCCCTGATGGGTCGAGCGGCTATGGGATCGCCGGCCCTGCGTTTGGGGCGCGCCGAGCGAATAGTTGGTATGGCGCTGCTGCCTCCGCAAGGGATCCTGGTTCTGGCCAGCCGGTTGGGCTATCTGAAGCGCTTGTCTCTGGAGGAGATCCCCATCCTGGAGCGGGGTCAAGTGGGCGTGCCGGCCTTTCACTTCTCCGACCGGGGAGATGGCTTGGCGAGCTTGGTGGGTCTCCCCCCCGATTTGGAGCAGCATCCCCATCTGCAACTGGATGTGCTCACGGAGTCTGAACAGGTGTACTCCTTCTCTCCTGCCGAGATCCCACTGCAAAGCCGCTCCGGGGGCGGATCCCTCCTGGTCAAAGGGGAGCGGGTCAGGGAGTTGCGCCTGTTCTGGCCGCAGTGGCTGCCGGAAGGCGATGTGGGATAGCTCTTGGGGGAGCAGAAGATCCCTAGGACGAAGAGCCTTCCCCAGGCGAGGCCGAATCGGTCGGCGGGGAGCCGGGATCCGTCTCCGGCACTTCGGGATGGCGAACGGGCTTGGGTAGGGTGCCACCTGACCTGATAACCAAACAGCGCACGGTTTGGTGCAGCTCCTCCAGCAAAATGCTGATGGCAGAGCGGAAGTCTCGGTGGTCATCTCGCATTTGCTCCAGCATGGCGCGGATGACTTCCTGACAATCCTTCAGGATGTGCTGCTGCTGGGCAACAATCTGCACCAGTTCACTTTGTTCCTTGAGCAACTCCCGCAGACAGGAGCGCAGCTCTTCCACATGGCTCTGCCAAAGGGCCTGTCCTTCCCGCAGCTCCATCACGCTGGTGCGCAAATCGGCGGTCGAGTCTCTCAGGGCTTCGCTGTGGCGGCGCTCGGCTTCCAGTTGCTTTTGCTGCTCCTGCTGCTGTTGGCGCAACTCAGAATTGGCCCGCAAGTTGGCTTCCGCTGCCCTGAGCAATTGAGCCAATCGAACCTCAGTAACAACCCAACGCTCTTCCGGGGAGAGAGATCGACCTCGGCCAATTCGTCTGCAGAAGTACTTCACAGTCGCTGCACCCTATACCCCATTCTCTACACTTTGGACTTTGGTCAAAGCGCCGCAAGACCTCAGCCCAAGAGGAAGCTTGTCCATCGGGCTTTGTCCCGGCTGTTTTTTGGGCTCACCCCATCATAGCCATAATACCGGATGCCGAATCCAGAAGTTCGGAAGGCGAGGCTGCCCCTCTCCAGGGATCCCGGTCGTTCTTCTAGGATGGTGGAGAGTTTGGATAAAAGAAACCATGCCTTCACTTGCAAATCAGGTGGTGCTGATTACCGGCGCCTCTGCTGGAATTGGGGAAGCAGTCGCTCTGGAGGCGGCCAAACGCGGGGCTCGCTTGGTGCTGGCGGCCCGCCGGGAAGGGCTGCTGCGAAACGTCAAGGACTTGGTGGAAAGTCGGGGGGCGGAGGCGCTGGTGGTGCCCACCGACATGGCCGATACGGCCCAGGTGGAGGCGCTGGCCCAAAAGGCTCTGGATCACTTTGGCCGGGTGGATATCCTGGTGAACAACGCCGGCTATGGCCAGATGGGGCCGGTGGAAGAGGTGGATGTGGCGGCCATGCGGCGCCAGTTTGAGGTGAATGTGTTTGGCCTGCATGCTCTCACCCGTGCCCTCTTGCCCCAAATGCGGGAACGGGGCAGTGGCCGCATCCTCAACCTCAGCTCGGTGGCCGGCCAGATGTCGATGCCTTTCAGCGGCGTTTACAACGCAACCAAGTTTGCTGTGGAGGCCCTCAGCGATGCGTTGCGGGTGGAGGTGGCCCCCTTCGGCATCAAGGTCATCTTGATCGAGCCGGGGCCGGTAGCCACCGAGTTTGGCCGCGTGGCGGAAGAAACCTCTGCCGCTGTTGTCAACCCCAATGGCCCCTACAAAGCGATCTTGGACAAGACTGCCGAGCTGGCCAGCTCGTTTAACAAAATGGCCTGGCCGGTGGAGAAGGTGGTGGAGCCGATCCTGAGGGCGATGACCGATCCTCACCCTTCCGACCGCTACACTGCTTTCACAGGGGGCAAGGTGGCGTTGGGGCTGATGCGGCTGCTGCCGGCCTCTCTGGCCGACTCCATGTGGCGGCGCGTCTATGGGCTGGATGGTCTGGGATCCCCCGGCTCGGCCTAACTGCAGGCTTGTGGCGGGCATCGGATGGGGCAGGGATCCCTACAAGATCTCAAGCCCATTGAGTTCTCCTTGGTGCGGGGGCAGGGTTGTGCCTTCCAGGAGGGACAGGTTAAGTTTGTTAAAGGACTTTTAATAACCGAGCGTTCTCTTCCCTATGAACAAGCCTCTATCTCCCCAGCGCTGGCTGATCGCCCTCATGCTGGGCTTCTGTCTCTGGCAGGGATCCGGCCTGGTGCTGCAGCCTGCACCCGCCCATGCAGCTTTGGCCTCGGCCCTCACCTACGATCGCTTTTTGCGCTACGTCGAGGAGGGGCGGGTTACGGATGTGCGCCTCACGGACAACAATCTGGTAGCTGAAGTTACGGCTGTGGATCCCCAGACCCAGCATTCCACCCGCTACCGGGTGAACCTGCTGCCCAACACCGTACCGCAACTGGTGGACCGCCTCACCGAGCAGGGGATCGAAGTGGCAGTGGTACCCACCCGCAATGGCAGCGCCTTCTGGGCGCTTCTGGGCAACCTGGTGATCCCGCTGTTGCTGTTGGGGGGGTTGTTCTTTTTCCTGCGGCGTGCCGGTGGCGGAGCGGGCGGCCCTGGGCAGGCAATGAACTTCGGCAAATCCCGGGCCCGCTTTCAGATGGAAGCCAAAACCGGCGTTAAGTTCGACGATGTGGCCGGGATTGAAGAGGCCAAAGAAGAATTGCAAGAGGTGGTCACCTTCCTGAAGAAGCCGGAGCGCTTCACAGCGGTGGGGGCCAAGATCCCCAAAGGCGTGTTGTTGGTGGGGCCGCCGGGGACGGGCAAAACCCTTCTGGCCAAGGCCATTGCCGGCGAGGCAGGAGTGCCCTTTTTCAGCCTGTCCGGCTCTGAGTTTGTGGAAATGTTTGTCGGGGTGGGCGCCTCTCGCGTGCGGGATCTCTTCAAGAAGGCCAAGGAGAATGCGCCTTGCATCGTCTTCATCGACGAGATCGACGCGGTGGGCCGGCAGCGGGGGGCTGGCATCGGCGGTGGCAACGACGAACGCGAGCAAACCCTGAACCAGTTGCTCACCGAGATGGACGGCTTTGAGGGCAACACCGGCATTATCGTGATTGCCGCCACCAACCGCCCTGATGTGTTGGATGCCGCTCTCTTGCGTCCGGGCCGCTTCGACCGCCAGGTTACGGTGGATCGGCCTAGCTTTAAGGGGCGCTACGAGATCTTGCGGGTGCATGCCCGCAACAAGAAGCTGGCGGAAGAGGTCAGCCTGGAGGCGATTGCCCGCCGTACCCCCGGCTTTGCCGGCGCGGATCTGGCCAACCTGCTCAATGAAGCGGCCATTTTGGCGGCTCGCCGTCAGCGCATGGCCATCACCAACCAAGACATTGAGGACGCCATTGACCGCATCACCATCGGCCTGACCAAGCCCCCGCTGTTGGACGGCAAGAGCAAGCGCCTGATCGCCTACCACGAGTGTGGCCATGCCCTGTTGATGACACTTTTGCCCCACGCGGATCCCTTGAACAAGGTGACCATCATCCCCCGTTCCGGCGGCGCAGGTGGCTTTGCCCAGCAACTGCCCAACGAGGAGCAGATCGACTCCGGCATGTACAGCCGCGCTTGGCTGCTGGATCGGGTGGTGGTGGGCTTTGGCGGTCGGGCGGCCGAAGAGATCGTCTTCGGCTACTCGGAAGTGACCACCGGAGCCAGCAACGACCTGCAGCAGAACACGAATCTGGTGCGGCAGATGGTGACCCGCTTTGGCATGTCTGAGCTGGGGCCCTTGATGCTGGATCCCCCCAACAACGAGGTATTCTTGGGCGGCGGCTGGATGAACCGCGTCGAGTACTCGGAGGATGTGGCCGCCAAGATCGACCGCCAGGTGCGGCAGATCCTGGAGAGCTGTTACCAGAAAGCCAAGCAGATTTTGCTGGAGCACCGCCCTCTGCTGGATCGATTGGCCGATACCTTGGTGGAACGGGAAACCCTGGATGGCGACGAATTCCGGGCGATTGTCTCGGAGTATGTGCCCATCCCGGAGAAGGTCGGCCTACCCAGTCCATTCCCGGAAGCGGGACGGAGTCCAAAGCTGGTCTAAGGGATCCCATCTCCATTGCCAGATAGACAACTGGGGGGGTTGTTGGGGCTGGATCCCGGCAGCTGCTCCCTTTTCCTCGCGAGTTTTGGGTTGCGTTGGGCTGTCGCATGCTCTCTTCGCTCTCTGCTTTGCCGGTTCACCTTTATCGCTGCCTGAGCTGCGGTCGGGAAGGGTTGACCCAAGCACCAGGGCGGGAACAGGGATCCGTGGCAGATCGGGTTTATTGTCCCAGTTGTGGCCAAATTTACCCCATCACCGCTTCTGGGGCTGTGGATTTTATCGGCAGCTCATCGGACCTGCATCTCACGCCGGCCCAAGCCATTGCCCATCTGCCTGGGTTCGCCTGGGGCTACGATCGCCTCTGGCGGCCCTGGGCCCTGTCGCTGCTGACGGGAGAGAGCTTTGGGAGCGAGCGGGAGAGTCAACTGCTGGCCGAGTTGGTGGGGGAGGGGGATCCCATCTTGGATTTGGGCACTGCCGGGGGGTACTGGAGCCGCTTGCTCCTGGCCAGGGATCCGCAGCGGACGGTGGTCGGCCTGGACAATGCGGCAGGGGTATTGGCGGAAGCCGCTCAACAGGCACAGCCCCACTGGCAGCACTACAGCCTGATGCGGGCCCGAGCTGAACAGCTTCCCCTCGCCTCTGGAACTTTTGGGGCGGTGATCAGCGGGGCCACCTTGAACGAATTGCCTTTGGATCCCTGTTTGCGGGAAATTGCCCGCGTCTTGAAACCGGGAGGGGCCTTTGTCTCGATGCACAGCCAGCAGGTACAGGGATGGGGGCAGATGGTGCAGCAATGGCTGGAAGCCACCGGCCTTCATTTTTTCTCGGAAACCCAGTTGCGCGAGCACCTTCAACAGGTGGGGCTGCAGTTGGAGCGTTATCTCAGCTTGGGTTGGGTGGCCTTTGTGCGGGCGGTGCGCCTCTGATCTTGGCCGGGTTAAGTTGTGCAGTGGCCATCGAGTCGATGTTGGAGCCATTACCCCAATCCAAGTCATGCCGATCCCTGGCTCCCCTCTTCCACCAAGAGAGAGACTAGGAGTGAGGGCGCACTCTATGGGATCCACTCCAGCCCAACGCCAAAGCTAAACTCCCGATCCAAGGTCGAGTTGCGCAGGCTATAGCGAGCAGAAAGACGAAAAGAAGGGCTAATGGCATAGGCAGCGGTGATCTCCGCCAGGGTGGCCTGTCCTTCTTCCGGCTCCTGGGGGGCAACCCAACTGTAGCTACCGGTCAAATCTACACCTCCCGGAGCCAAGGCCAAAACGGCAAAAGCCCCATAGCTAACTCCGCTGAGGCTGCGGTTTTTTTGTTCCAAAGCCCGATACCCCAGTTGTGGCGCCAGATTAAAAGGGGATCCCAGGGGGGCCAGAAAGTAACGCATTTCCGACCCGTACTGGCGCACTTCGGGATGTTCGGAAGATTGGCGATAGTCACCGCTGAGGGTGAGGCGATCTCCCAGGCGCAAGTCTTGTAGGCTGATTCGCCAGTGCGAAGAGGACTCAAAGCCGGCCTGCAAGCGGGTGGGCAAGACGGGCGTGTTGCGGATTTCTTCCAGGAGATTGGGCGGGTTTTGCAGCCAGCGGCGCAACACGGGGCTGTCTTCTAAAATTCGGTCATCCAAGCCCAAATCCAAAGCGGCTGAGAGGGTGGCCGGCACCGGATCTGGAATAGGGGCTTGCTGGGAATTGGCCCAAACCGGCCGCTCAGGCACCAGTCCAGCCCAGAGGAGCAGCATACCCAGGCGAAGCCCTTTGCCAGACTGTCTCACCACCTGCAACCACATTCATTGCGTCCCTACTGTAGCTGCTTTCCGAGGGATTCTCCACGCAGACGGGCAAGGCTGGAGGTGCTCCACAGCGCGGCAACAACACCTCAAAGACGGCCCAGCGACAACAGAAAGCCTAGCTGCTCCGGCTGTTGGCAACCACCCGCAAGCGCTCGACCAATTTTTGCAGTTGCCGTTCAAACTGCAGACTTTCCCGCTGTAGCTGACTGACTTTCTCACAGCTATAGAGAACGGTGGTGTGATCTTTTCCCCCAAAGTAATCGCCAATTTTGGGCAAGCTGAGGTTGGTGTAGTGGCGCATCAAAAACATGGCAATTTGCCGTGCTTGGCTGATGTCACGCTTGCGGGAGGATCCCAGTAAACTGTCTCGGTCGATGCCGAATTCTTCACAGACCACATCGGTAATCATGTCGGCGGTGATCTCTTTCGGCTCGCTGGGGGGATTGAGGATGGGCTGAATCGTCTCCACGCTCATCGGCAAGCCGGAAATGGAAACATAGGCGACGGCGCGGATCAGGGCACCTTCCAGCTCGCGGATGTTGCTGGTGTAGGTGGTGGCAATGTACTCGATCACGTCGGCGGGCAGGTTCATCCCCTCGTACTCGGCTTTCTTCTTGAGAATGGCCATGCGGGTTTCGATATCGGGCGATTGAATTTCCGCAATCAAACCCATGGAGAAACGAGAACAAAGCCGCTCCTGCAGACGCGGGATCAGATGAGGAGAGCGGTCGGCGGCCAGTACGATCTGTTTGCCGGACTCGTGCAGCGTATTAAAGGTGTGAAAAAACTCCTCTTGAGTGTACTCTTTGCCTTCGATAAATTGAACGTCATCCACCAATAAAATATCCACATCCCGATAGTGCTCCCGGAAAGACTGCATGCTGTCTCGCCGGATGGCATCGATTAAATCGTTGGTAAACCGTTCGGTGGACACGTAGAAGACCTTGGCGCGTGAATTGGCCTCCAGTTGGTAGTGGCCAATGGCCTGCATCAGGTGGGTTTTGCCCAGACCCACCCCACCGCAGAGAAACAGGGGGTTGTAGGCGCGCCCAGGCTTGTCGGCCACAGCCAGAGCTGCAGCGTGAGCCATGCGGTTGTTGGGGCCAACCACAAACCGCGAGAAGGAATACTTGGGGTTGAGATCCGGCGCCCGCATGGGCAGGCTGCCGCCGACTTCCAGTCCTAGGGTGGTGGAGGCAGGTAAGCTGCCGGCTCTGCCCGATGTTGGGGAAATCGCCCTTGAAGGGGGTTCTGCCTCGACAGAAGCGTGGGGGGAAACGGAAAACTCCACCTGCAAAGGGATCCCGGCTACCCGCTGCACCACCTCGGTGATGGTGGAAGCGTAGTGCTTTTGCAGCCAGCCCCGTGCCCATTCGCTGGGGGTACAGATGGTGAGGCGGTTGTCCACCAACGATTCAGCCCGCGCCGTTTTGATCCAAGCCTCAAAGGTTGGGCGGCTGAGCTGCACCTGCAGATGACACAGGGCTTCATCCCAGAGCTGATCCAGGGAAATATCCACACCACACACTCAGAGCGACACAGCAGAAGCCCAGAGGAAACAGCGGCGGCTTCCTCGACAGGAGCTTCGGGATTCCCAATTTAACTGCTCGGCGCGGGGTGGCCAATCTAGCAATTTTCCATTGAGTCTGCTAAGATTAACCACCTGTGATCAGTTGCCAGCAGGCTGAATGGCAGTCTGGTCAGCTCTGGCAGATGATCTTGGCTTCATTGGTTGGCTTCTCACCATGACTCAGCGTACCCTTCGTGGCACCAATCGCAGACGCATTCGCGTCTCTGGGTTTCGGGCCAGAATGCGAACGGCAACCGGGCGGCAGGTCTTGCGGCGACGGCGGGCCAAGGGGCGTTATCGCCTGGCGGTTTCCTAAGCCCTTTGGTCAGAGATTTGATTTGTCTTGGTTTTTTGGAGCGTTGCAGCCCAAAACTCGCTGACTTCTGGGGCAGACTCTCCTCGGTGCCCAATGTTGCCGGCTCCTCATCGATTGCGGGATCGACGAGCTTTTCAGGCGCTCTACCAGGGAGGCCAACGTCGTTCCGGTGCAGGCTTAACCCTGCTGTTTCAGCCGATGCCCGCAGGGTGCGAAGGGATCCCTAGCCAGGTGGGACTGGTGATCGGCAGAAAGGTGAGCAAATCTGCCGTAAAGCGGAATCGGCTGCGCCGCCAGTTGCGAGAAATCTTGCGCCCCCTGTGCCCAAACCTGAAACCCGGCTACCGGCTGCTGTTCATCTCCAAGGCAAACCTGCTGACCTACCGATGGCCGGAGCTGAGGGCAGAGGTGCATCGTCTTCTCCAAAAGGCCGACCTGCTCGTCAGCACAGATGTAGACTCAACAGGTGCAGACTCAGATGCCAAGCCGTCCTAAGAAACTTGAGCTGCACAGGTTTTTGCTACCCATGCTAGCCTGTTGCCATCATATGCTGGTGGCCACGCTAGATGTGGGGTGTGATGTACATCAAGCGGATTGAGCTGACCCGATTTAAGTCGTTTGGCAGCACCACCTCGTTGCCCCTGCTGCCGGGCTTTACGGTCATTTCCGGCCCCAATGGCTCCGGCAAGTCCAACATCCTGGATGGGATCCTGTTCGCGCTGGGGTTATCGTCCTCGCGAGGGATGCGGGCAGAAAGGCTGTTGGATCTGGTGCATTCCGGCAGCCTCAACGGCAATCGGCAGGTGGAAACCCATGTTTCTGTCACCTTTGAGCTGGGGCCGGGAGAAGATGGTCAGCCCAGGGAATGGAAAGTCAGTCGCCGGCTGCGGGTCAAGCCCGGAAAGGCTGAGGATCCCACTCGCGATAGCGGGACGGATTCTCTCCCCTACACCAGCACTTTCTACATCAACGATGTGCCCTGTACCCTGAGTGAGCTGCACGAACAACTGGAGGCGATGCACATCTACCCCAACGGCTACAACGTCGTTTTACAGGGGGATGTCACCAGCATCATTTCCATGCACCCCAAGGAACGGCGGCAGATCATCGACGAATTGGCGGGGGTGGCCACCTTCGACCGCAAGATCGCCCAGGCCAACAGCAAGCTGGAGGCGGTACGGGAACAAATTGAGCGCTTTCGGCTCATCGAACAAGAATGGCAAGCTCAAGGAGAGCGGCTGCTCAGAGAGAGCGAAAAGGCCCAACAGTATCAGCAACTGCGGCTGCAGTTGCAAACGCTGGGGCAGCAGCAACAGGTGTTGCTTTGGCGGCATTTGCAGGCCCAAGTGGAAGAAACCCAGGCGGCCATTCAGCAGCTTCTGGAGGCTCAGGAGCAGGCCACCGCTCAGGTGCAGACCTTGAACGAGCATTTGCAGCAAGCCGAAGCCGCCCTGACCGAGTTGCAAAGCCGCATCCATGCTCTTGGAGAGGAGGAATACCTGCACCTGCAAGCCCAAATCGCCGCCGCCGAAGCACAGCGGCAACAGGTCAGCCAACAGATCGCAGCCTGGCAGCAGGAGATCGAGCAAGCGCAGCGCCTACATCAGGAGCGGCAAACCCAACAGCAGCATCTGCAGGCGGAGCTGGAACACCTGCACAGCCAACAGGAGCAACTGGCCCAAGCCCAGGGATCCCTGCAGGCCCAGGTTCAGAAAGCCCAAATTAGCTTGGAACAGAGCCGCGAACAGCTGCGCGCCCTAGCCCAATCCGCTGATGCCTGGGTGAAACAGCAGCGCTACCTCACCCGCCACATTGAGGAACTCCGCGCTGAACAGGAGCCTCTCCAACAGGAGCAAATTCGCCTGCAAGAGCGACAACGGCAACTGGAACGGCAAAGCCAAGAGATCCAGGCGGAGATTGCCCAGATCGAGGCGTGGCTGGGATCCCACCTGGCCCTCACCGCCGAGCTGGAACACACTTGCCGACAGTCGGAAGCTCAGGTTCAAACTTTGGCCCAAGAGCTGGCGCAACTGCAGGCCAGCCTGGAGTTGGATCGCGCCACCCACGAACGCCTCACCGTCGAGCTGCACGCCAAGCAGCGGCAACTGGACAAATGGGAAACCCGCCGCCAAGTGTTGCAAGAATCCCAGGGATCCCGGGCGACCCAAGCCATCCTGAGTGCCCGTCTGCCGGGGGTTTTGGGGTTGGTGGCCCAGTTGGGGCAGGTGGATCCCCAGTATCAACTGGCCCTGGAGGTTGCAGCAGGCAACCGGCTGCACTTTGTGGTGGTGGAGGATGACACCGTGGCCGTGAGCGCTGTCAACTTTTTGAAACGGGAAAAAGCCGGACGCGCCACCTTTTTGCCCTTGAATAAGCTCCAGCCCACCCGCCCCCCCAGCCCCCTGAAATTGGACGGCCTGATCGACTACGCCATTCGTTTGGTGCGTTTTGAAGAGCGCTACCGAGATGTTTTCGGCTTTGTGTTCGGCTCCACCCTGGTTTTCCAAAGCCTAGAGCTGGCCCAGCCCCACATCGGCAAGCACCGCATGGTTACTCTGGAAGGGGAGCTGTTGGAAACTTCGGGCGCCATGACCGGCGGCAGCGCCCCCCAGCGAGCTGGGATCCACTTTTCTGCCGGCGAACCTTCCGAGGAGGCCGCCTTGCGCTCCCGCTTGGCCGAGCTGGAGGAACTGCTGGCCGCCCTCACCCTGCGCCTACAAGCAGCCCAAGCCCGCGAAAAACAACTGGCCCAAGCCCTGCTCCTGGCTCGCCAAGACGCCCTGCAAGCCCAGCAATATCTGGAGCGTCACCAAGCCGATTGCCAAAAGCAACAGGCCCGCCTGCAACACCTGCAGGGATCCCTGGCGCAAAGGCAAAGCGAAAGCCACCAGATCCAGCAGCGGCTCCAGCAGATTCAACTGCGCTGGGATCCCTTGCAACAGCGCCTAGCCGATCTCGCCCTCAAGCTCAGCCAACTGGAGGGATCCCCGGTGAACCAGCATTGGCAGCAACTGCAGCAGGCGGTGCAGCAGCAAGAAAGTCGCTTGGCAGAGCTGCAGCAGCAACTGACCCAACTGGAGCGGCAACAGCAGGAGAACTCCGGCCAACAACACCTGAAACAGGCCCAAATCCAGCACCACCAGGAGCGCCTGCAGGAGAGCAAACAGCGCCAAGCCTATCTGCAGGAGCAAATCGTCCAAGCCCAAGCCACCCTTGGTCACATCCAGCAGCACCTTGCCGAGCAACGGCAACAGATAAGCCAGATCGAGGCCCGCCTCGCCCACCTGCGCCAAGAGCGAGATCGGCAAGAATTCCAATTGCGGGCCCAACAACAGCAAATCCAACGCCTGGAGTGGGAACGCTACAACGCCCTCACCCAACAACAGGAAAAAGAGGCTCTGCTGGCCCAACTGCAAACCCAACTGCAAGCGGTGGTTCAAGAGCTGCCGGATCCGCTGCCCGACTTGCCCGCCACCCTGACCTTAGACGAGCTGCAGCGGCAAAAACGCAAAACCGAAGATCAACTGCGTTCCCTAGAGCCGGTGAACATGCTGGCCATTGCCGAATACGAACAGACCCAAGCTCGCCTGCGGGATCTCAGCGCCAAACTGGAAACCCTGCACCAAGAGCGCACCGAGTTGTTGCTGCGCATCGAGAACTTTTCCACCCTGCGTCGGCAAGCCTTCTTGGATGCCTTTCATGCCGTCAACGGCCATTTTCAAACCATCTTTGCCCAACTTTCCGATGGGGATGGTCATTTGGAATTGGAAAACCCAGAGGATCCCTTTGCGGGCGGTCTAACCTTGGTGGCCCACCCCAAAGGTAAGCCGGTGCGCCGTCTCAGCGCCATGTCGGGAGGAGAAAAATCCTTGACAGCCCTCAGCTTTATTTTTGCTCTGCAGCGATTCCGCCCTTCCAGCTTTTACGCCTTTGATGAAGTAGATATGTTTTTGGACGGGGCCAATGTGGAAAAATTGGCCAATATGATCTGGCAGCAATCTCGTCAGGCGCAGTTTTTGGTGGTCAGTTTACGCCGCCCGATGATCGAAAAAGCTGAGCACACCATTGGTGTAACCCAGGCCCGCGGTGCATACACTCAGGTGATCGGCCTGACCAAACCCGCCCCTCACCCCAGTTAAGATGTGGCTTGGTTAAGAGCAGAGGGCAAATCCTGAGGTCCCATTAGACTCATTCTAAGAATGGTTTAGGAGTGTCCAAACGCCTGCCATGGTTGCTCTGACTCTGAATCTATCCCCCCTGACAACCCTGAGCCGAGCAGATTTTATTCGGCTTTGTGCCGCCAATCCTGACCTGAAGCTGGAGCGTACCGCTCAAGGAGAATTGGTTATCATGTCTCCAACCGGCGGGGAAACCGGCCACTGGAATGCCGAAATCACCACAGACTTAACCCTTTGGAATCGGCAATCGGGCCGAGGGAAAAGC
>NZ_JANSIO010000230.1:0-12354 GCF_047462195.1 Synechococcus sp. R3-13
CCCCCCCTCCCCCCCCGCCACCATCCCAACAGTCGGATCCCCCGCCGCCGGATCCCGACAAGGATGGGGAAGATAGAGAGGAAACGGATCCCCAACCGGAAAACCTGAGTCTGCCGGAAGAGTTTTTCTTCGAGCCGGAGCGCATTGCCCTCGACCCGCGCCTGCTGGCCTTTGCCCAGTCCCTCAACCAACAGGGGAAAACGGGATCCCGCAGCCTGGTGTTCAGCGCCGACCGGGGCCGTTACATCAAGCCCATCCTGCCCCAGGGATCCAACCCCCGCATTGCCGTCGATGCCACCTTGCGAGCCGCTGCTCCCTACCAGAAGAGCCGCCGCCAGCGACAACCGGGACGCGCCGTCGTCGTGGAACCGAGCGATATCCGCGCCAAAAAGCTGGTTCGCAAGGCCGGAGCCCTGGTGATCTTTGTGGTGGATGCCTCCGGCTCCATGGCCCTCAACCGCATGCAAGCGGCCAAAGGAGCGGCCCTGCGCCTGCTCACAGAAGCCTACCAGAACCGCGACAAGGTGGCCCTCATCGCCTTTCGTGGAGAAACTGCCGAAGTGCTGCTGCCCCCCACCCGCTCCATTGAGCTGGCCCGCCGCCGTTTGGAATCTCTGCCCTGCGGCGGGGGATCCCCTCTCGCCCATGCCCTCACCCAAGCCGTGCGCATGGGAGTCAATGCCCGCACCGCTGGCGATGTAGGTCAGGTGATGCTGGTGGCTCTCACCGATGGCCGGGCCAACATTCCCCTCAGCCGCTCCTTGGGACGGAGCGACAGCAAAAGCCAGTTGGGAGCGGATCCCATCGACCTCAAGCAAGAGCTGCGGGAGATTGCCCTGCGCATCCGCGCCCTGGGGTTGAAGCTGCTTTTGATCGATTCCCAAAGCCGCTTTGTAACCACCGGCTTCAGCGCCGAACTGGCGGAATTGGCGGGCGGACGGTACTTTCATCTGCCCCGCGCCACCGACCAGGGGATCGCAGCCGTGGCCCGCTCGGCTATGCAGGAGGGACGCACCTACCCCTGAGAGAACAGCCTCTCCGTTGGCAAAGGTTGTAACTTTTCTTAATGGTTGGTTATGATCCCTGTAGGCGCTCTTTACCTTTTCCCATGGCTACAGGACTCCTGCCCCAACTTTCCCTGCAAAATCCCATGGCTGTCGATTGGGTTAGCCGAGGGGTAGGCGCAGCCATTCGTGCCCTCTTTAAGCATGCAGAGCGGCTGGAGGCGCGCGTGCGAGTGGAGCCTGTTGCCAAATTGTTGCAGGGTCGTATCGACAGCTTTGAACTGTTGGGCCAGCATCTGCAGATGTACAACGGCCTGAGGCTTTCGGCTCTGGAGCTATTCTGCAATGCGGTGGCCATCGATTTCAGCCAAATTTGGCAGGGGAAGATCAAGCTGCGCCAGCCAGTACAGGCCACAATGCGCGTGGTGCTGAGCGAAGACGATCTGGCGCAATCGTTTAACACACCTTTTGTGCTGAACAGGCTGGCCCTGGTGGGACAGGATGGCAGCCCCCTATCCTTCCATCACGTCCATATCAGCATCACCCCGGCGCGACGACTGCAATTCCAGGCAAACGTACAGCAGGGAGAAGCCAGGGCTTTCCGCGTCGGTTTTTCCGCCCAAGTTGAGGTGCTGGAGCGGCGTCGCATCCGCTTTACAGATCCGGTGTTTGCAGGCGGCACAGAAGAGGAGCTGGCCTTGAGCCGGGCCTTGGTAGATTGCCTGAATGGGCTTCTGGATTTGGATCGGCTGGCCTTGCGCGGCACTGAGCTGCGGGTAGACCGGGTGAACTTACAGCCCCAGCAGATGATCCTATACGGCAGCGCCACCCTAGCGCAATTTCCCACACGCCAACCCCAATGGGAAAGTGCTTGACAGCCTTTGGAAGGGCGGCTACGCTCAATAGTGGTGAGGAGTGAAGAGAAGAAGCCTCTGGGGTCGAAACACGGACAGACTCCCAGAGGTTTTTTCATGCCTCAGGAGCTTGAGAGCTCCGCTCTGCCCCTCGATCTTGATCTGTTGAACTTGTAGTCCTTTGACCCAAACTGGGACACTACACCCAAAACGTTGGTCGCGTCATCGCGTCAGCGTTGCCGAGCAATAATGCATGCGGCCAAAGGCTTTTCTCAATGGCCCAGGCGCCTCACCCTAACCTGAAACGACTATGATTGCTCAACGTTGGTTACGCCTGGGGATCAAGCTGTCTTTCTTTGCCGTGATGTCCACAGCTTTGCCAACCGGAATACGGCGCGGCTTCTCTAAAGAATGGGGTAGCTGGGTATCCTAAAAGCTGGGGTTACGGCATCCTTCTTTATTCATGGGGATGAAGTGGCTCAAGACATAACGGTCATTCTAAGACCTAGGAAAGAACTCTTCAGCCTTGACCGTGAGGGGATGTTTATTCTTTGCCTACGGTTGGTTCACTATTCAAGCAGGTCTTGTCAAAGCGAGCACACCGAGTTTGAAACAGCAACTACTCCGCCTACTTGAGTTTTGGCGCCGCCGCTTTCCCCACAGCCTGCGCACCCAGGTGGCATTGGTCATTGCCAGCCTTTCGTTTGTCCCCAACTTGGTTTTCATCCTGTCGGTGCAGTGGATCTGGCCCGACACGCAGTTCAGCACTGAAGGGATCCTTCTGCTGCTGCTGTGGATCCCGTTGCTGGCGGTGCTATCGGCGGTGGTGGGCTATGCTCTGTCCTCCATGATTTTGCGCCCCCTCACCCTGCTGGCCCGCGAGTTGGCCCATTTGGAAACCTTGATCAACCAGCCTGCCCGTTGGAATCTGCTGCTCCGCCCCGGGGATCCCCAGGAAGCCCTGATCTTGCGGCAGGCCTTTGCCCAGTTGCTGCGCCAGATCCAGATCGACCAAATGCGGCGAGAAGCCTTTACCGCTACCCTCGTTCACGACCTCAAAACTCCCCTCATCGCCTTTGGGCACCTGCTGAGCGCCTTCAAACAGGATCAACAGCTCGATCCGGAGCAACGTCGCGCTCTGCTGGATCGCATCCTGCAGGAAAACCAACACAATCTCTCGCTGGTGCAGAAAATGGTGGAGGCCCACCGCCTGGAGCGGGGAGAGATCGAGCTGCATCCTCGGCCTTGCGATCTGGGATCCCTAGCCAGAAAGGTGGCCGAGCGCATGGGATCCCTGGCCCAGGAGCGGGGGATCGATCTGCGAGTCGAAGGAGAAGGGTGGGGCAACGCCGATGAGGCAGAGCTGGAGCGGGCGCTGGTGAATCTGGTGGACAACGCCTTGCGCTATGCACGCCATGCAGTGGTGCTCACTGTCAGCCCCCGCCAGATCCAGGTGCAGGATGATGGCCCCGGCCTACCCGCCCCTCTGGAAGAGTTGGCCCAACCCTATGTGACCCAGCCCATTCACATTGCCGGCCACCACTACCCAACCGGCTCAGGAGGTCTAGGGCTATACATCGCCAAGCGTATCCTGCAGGCCCATGGAGGGGAATTGCGGTTGGTCGAGACGGGATCCCAAGGGGCTACTCTAGCCCTAGTGTTGCGCTGACCTTCTCTTAGCAGTTCAACCCTGGCAGAGCAAGACAGTGCGAGAAAACGTGCTCAACCGACAGGGCGACCCCGGTACATCAATCGGTACTTCACCTGCGGGGTCAAGTCTTTCTGCCCTGGATCCCCTTCCGCCGTGATGGGTTGTGGAGGGGCGGTGGGGGAGTGCGCGATCGGCTGCGGGGGAGTGGTGGAAGAAGATGTACGGCTGACCTCCCCAGGCCATACGCCCGCTTGCTCCAGAGCCCTGTAGAGTGCCGCCGTGTCAATAGGCAAAAACCACCTGGCAGCCTCGTAAATTCGTTCGAGGGAGTGGAGAATATCGTCGGCCTCTGCCAAGCCAGGGATCACATCTGCTGCCCCCTGGTAGATTGCCCAGCGCCGCTCTGCGGGCTCGATGTGGCGGCGGGGGTGATGAGTCAGGATCACAGGGATGTTGGGCAGCTTGCTTTGACACTCTCGACAAAAGGCATAGGGGTTAAACAGCCCCGTCGTCATGTCCACCACCATCAGATCCAAATCCAGAGGCTGGCTTGTTGCCGCCTCCAGCAGATCTTCAAGTGGGGAAATCGGCACCACAGAGTGCCCCTGAGACTCCAGCGCCAACTTCCAGAGATGAATTTGCGAGGGCTGGCCCTGAGCTAGCAGTATGGTTTTTCTCACAGTGGATGGAGATATGCGAGTAGAAGGGAAGGCGAAGGCTTGCACCACTTGATGATCCGTTATACGTCAGAATCTTGTGCAAGGCGCAATGTAGCATCCTTAAGAGGAGCAAATGGTGACCGGATATACAAGTGCTGCTGTTTAGGCCCAACACTCTACAAATTAAATCCGGATTAAATCCGGATCCCCAGCAGCCGACAGCCCATTTCTGGGTGCGGCCTGTCCGACGGCCTCAACGTTTGTCTTGCTCAATTCAATCTGGGATCCCTTCTTTCTCGCTTTCCAATTCAGCTTGCAGGGCCTGCCACTCTTCCGGAGACAGCGAGTGGAGTTTCTCTTGAAGTTGCTGGGTCTCAAAGCTGGCCCACTGAGCCTTCAGGGTCATTTCCCCCCGCAGCACCCGCCTCAGGTAGCCAAAAGTCCACCCCAAGCAAGCCAGCAGGAGCACCACGCTCGATATCTGCTGCGCGGCCCCCGTATCCAAGCCCGCCCAAAGCAGCAGGCCGTAGAGGATCCCTCCCCCCAGCAGCAGGGCCAAGCCTATGCCAAGAACGTCCAATCTGCGCATGGCTCAGTGGATCGACAAACGGCTGACCTTACAGCGACCGAGGCTTGGGCCGAAACGTCATGAAGGGAGCCAAGAGCACCATGCCGGGAAAGAAAAACAAGACCAAGAAAAACATCAGCACCTTTTCCCAAGCACTGCCTGAAGTCCAGCGTTTGTCCACGTACAGCAGAGACAACAGAGGCAGCACCAGCAAATAGAGAACAGCCAAACCGGCATAAGTTAACCCAATCAACGATGTAGTAGAAGCCATGTCGAGTGCGCTCCGCAGCTAGACCTATGTCCAACAAATCTAACAGGATTGTAAAGGGATTTGTCAGCTTGGGGGAGTTCGTAACTCAGCCAACTGACCACAAACTGACTACAAGCTGGTGCTGATCGCCCCAACGGGGCAGGTGGCAACACACTGTTCGCACATGACACAGCGGTTGCGGGAGAACTCCAGCTTCCAGTTGGGAGCAGAAATCTTCAGGGCCTCGGTTGGGCAAACTCCCGTACACAATCCACAGTCCACGCACAAGTCTGGGTCGATTTGAATTTCCTTGGCCCGTTCAGTCACCTCAATGCCCAAAGACTGCACCCACTCCAAGCCTGCTTCCACCTGGTCGATATCCCCTGACAGCTCCACCACCAAAGTGCCCACTTCGTTGGGGGCTACCCTGGCGCGCACAATATTGGCAGCCACATCGAAGTCTTTGGCCAACCGATAGGTGAGAGGCACATTCACCAAATGGCGGGGGAAAATGAGGGTGACTCGTTTGCGCACGGATCTTGAGTGTTTTGAGTGCAGCAACTTCCTTCAGTATGGCAAGCTTGTGAGGTTCAGTTTGGCCGTGAATGCAGCTCACTTCCACCCTCCACAGGACACCCAAGGCGAACCCCACAGCGGTAGGGCGGGGCTTTGAACCCAGTTTTTCGGTGAGCTCAGCTTCTTGGGAAGATCACCAGAGGCAGCGCGTGAGGCAACGGCACCGTCATCGGCACGCCCCTCCCACCAAAAGCCATCTGTGGAAGCCGACCCAGAGCCTGCCACAATAGGATGGAGAGCGTCCCCGATCCCTATGAACCCATCTTTTGCTCAGCCCCGTCTCAACTCAGAGCAGTACCGGCAGATGCTGGTGCGGGATGGCGAGCGTCGCTTCCGCGAGTGGCACACGGCCTTCCTCAAGTACCAACGGCAGTTTTTGCAGGAGATGAAGCAACTGCGTCTCCAGGGTTCTTTGCATCGCTGAATGGTTAATGCCCACCGTCCCCACCTTGCACCCGCTGCCAGTCTTCTCCAAGCCCGATCCCTCCCCAAGGCCTACGGCCTGCCAAGGCGAACGGCAAGAAACCTTGGAATTGCTGGAGTGGCCCCGCCTCTGTCAACACTTGGCCACCTTTGCGGCCACACCCTTGGGCCGCCGCGCCTGCCTAGAGCTGGATCCCTGGCAGAGCCGCGCCGACAGCGAAGCCTACCTTGAGCAGACGGAAGAGGCGATCCGCCTCGATTGCACACAGGCCGGGGGACTTTCTATGGCAGGGATCCACAACTTGCTGCCGGCTTTGGAACGGGCCGAACGGGGGGGGATCCTGAGCGGGGAAGAGCTGGTGCAGATCGCTACAACTCTGGGGGCAGCCCGCCGCATCCGCCGCCTGATCGATGATCATGACCATCTGCCCCACCTGCAGGCCTGGGTGAGCAACCTGCGCACCTACCCGGAGCTGGAGCAGGAGATCTTCCGCTGCCTGGAGGAGCATGGTGAGGTGCGGGACAGCGCCAGCCCTACCCTTGCCAATCTGCGCCAGCAGCAACGGCAACAGCGCAGCCAGATCCAGGAGCGCCTGCAACAGTTGATGAGCCAGTACCCCCAGGCGCTGCAGGACAACCTGATCGGCCAGCGGCAGGGACGGTTTGTCCTGATGGTCAAGGCCACCCATCGGGATCTCATCCGCGGCATTGTGCATGACAGCTCTGCCAGTGGGGCCACCCTCTATGTGGAGCCCTACGCCGTGGTGGAACTGGGCAACCGCTGGCGAGAAACCCAAGTTCAGATTCAGGCGGAGGAAGAGCGGATCTTAGCCGCGCTCTCGGCTCAGGTGGCCTCCGTCGCCACCGATCTGGAGCATTTGCAGGGGGTGATGGTGGGGTTGGATGTGGCTCTGGCTCGGGGTCGCTACAGCCTCTGGCTGGACGGCAATCGTCCCCAGTTTGTCTCGGCAGGATTGCGCCTGCGTCAGGCCAAGCACCCCCTGCTGCTCTGGCAATCTCGCGCCGCTGCCCCTTCGGAGGGTCAAGGCTCTGCTGTTGTCCCTATCGACTTCACCCTCTCGGACTCGATTCGGGTCGTAGTCATCACCGGCCCCAACACCGGCGGCAAAACCGTTGCCTTGAAAACCCTGGGGCTGTTGGTGCTCATGGCCAAGGCGGGGATCTTCCTGCCGGCTCAAGATCCGCCCCAACTGCCTTGGTTCGACAGGGTTTACGCCGACATTGGGGACGAACAATCGCTGCAACAAAATCTCTCCACCTTTTCAGGGCACATCCGCCGCATCAGCCGCATGGTACAGGCCCTGCAGTCCACTCCAGAGCCGGCCCTTGTCCTGTTGGATGAGGTGGGGGCGGGCACGGATCCCACCGAAGGCGCTGCCCTGGCGGCTGGGCTGTTGGAGTATCTCTCGGAAAAGGCGCTGCTCACCCTGGCCACCACCCACTACGGCGAGTTGAAGGCCCTGAAATACCAACATCCCTGCTTTGAAAATGCCTCGGTGGAGTTTGATGAGGTCACCCTGGCCCCCACCTATCGCCTCTTGTGGGGGATCCCAGGCCGCTCCAACGCCTTGGCCATTGCCCAACGGCTGCAGTTGGATCCAGAGATTCTGCGGCGGGCCCAGCGGCACCTGCAAGGGGAAAGCCAGGTGGATAGGGTCATTGCCGGCCTGGAAGCGCAGCGGGCTCAATTGGAAGAGCGGGCGGCCCAGGTGGGATCCCTGCATCGAGAGCTGGAGAGCCTACATCAACAAATGCAGCAGCGCAGCCGCCAAATCGCCGAGCGAGAAGCCCGGCTGGAGCAGAAGCAAAACCAAGAACTGCAAGCCCTGTTGGCTGCTGCCCGTCAGGAAGTGGCTGCCGCCATCCGCAAATTGCAGCAGGGAGAGGATCCCCAACGCATTACTGCCGAGCTGGCGCAAATCCAGCAGCGCTACTCTCCCCCACCGCCGCCTGTGGATATGGAGTTTGTGCCAGAGGTGGGAGATCGGGTGCGGCTGAGAGGCTTGGGGCAGACGGGGGAAGTGATCGCCATCGAAGGAGATGTATATGTAGTGCGCAGCGGCATCCTCAAATTCACAGTGCCACGGGGGCAGTTGGATCCCATTGATGAACACCAGGCTAAGCAACGCCAACGCCCCAAAGCCCCACCTCCCTCCCCTGCAGCCACCGCTCCCCTGAACCTGCGCACCAGCCAGAACACCCTCGATCTGAGGGGGAAAACCGTTGCTGATGCTGAGGCCATTCTGGAACAGCACTTTGCCCAAGCTCCTCCCGGCCCGGTTTGGATCATCCACGGCCACGGCACAGGGCGCCTGAAAGCCGGCGTCCAGGCTTATCTCCAAAATCACCCGCGCGTTCAGCGTTTTTCAGCCGCTGATCCCGAAGACGGCGGTACTGGAGTGACCGTGGCTCATTTACAGTGAGGCTTGTACAGTGAGGCTTGCCAGTGCCAGAAGGGAGTAGGGGTGGTCGCGTTGGCATTCTCGAGTCGGAGACCGGACAAGTGCCGGGCAATGTCTCAAGCTTGACTGTGGAGCACTGCCGCTGCTGAGCTGACGGGCTGGGATCCCTTCTGTTGCCGCTGGCTTTGCCAGAGCCAGTAGCCCCGCACCAGTTGGCTATCCCCAATGAGCTTCAACATCACCGCCACCGTTGCACCTGTCCAACTGAGAGGCCCAAAGGCGGCGCCTGCTGCTGCCAACAGCGCCAACCCAGAAAGATTTAGCCCCAAGCCTTGCACCCACATCCACAAGACAGTCTCGCGCTCTGACATCTGTCAGCTCCTAGAGGAGAAATAGGATAGCCCTACTGTCCTGAATCTGAGCAGAGACGGGGATGGGGTTGAGCCTTGACACCGCTGCCCAAAGCTGCACACTTGAGGGGGGCATATTCCCCCTACGGATGGGCTGCTTCACCCAGCCACTCCTGCAATCGGGCCAGAGCCAGCCGCTTCTGGGCAGCGGAGCGTATCGTGCCCTCCGTGAGCCGATTGAAGCCATGCACCAACCCCTTGCCCCCCAAAGCCACCAGCGTTACCCGATGGGTTTGCCCTGGCTCAAAACGCACCGCGTTGCCGGAAGGGATGTTGAGGCGCATGCCAAAGCTGGCGGCGCGATCGAAAACCAGGGCTCGGTTCACCTCAAAAAAGTGAAAATGGGATCCCACCTGAATGGGCCGATCCCCTCGGTTGGTAACCTCCAGGGTCACGGTGGCCCGTCCGACGTTGGCTTGGATGGGATCCTCTGCCAGCAACAGTTCCCCTGGGATCAGGGCCGGCTCTGCGTTGGCAGCAGGGTTGGTTCTGGATTGGCGAGCCATGGGGACGACCTCCTGAAGTCTCTGGGTCTTTGGAGCATCTGGGGGATCCCTAGCGAATGGGGTGGTGTAGGGTAACCAGCTTGGTTCCGTCGGGGAAAGTAGCCTCCACTTGAATTTCCGGGATCATCTCTGGGATCCCGGGCATCACGTCCTCGCGGGTCAGCCACGTCAGCCCCTCGCTCATCAATTGGGCGACTGTTTTCCCCTCCCGCGCCCCTTCCAAGACTGCTGCGCTCAAGTAGGCCACCGCCTCAGGGTAATTGAGTTTGAGGCCCCGCTGCCGCCGATCCCGAGCCAACTGGGCAGCCAGGTAGATCAACAACTTGTCTTTCTCCTGGGGGGATAAGTACATGGGACAACCTCAAAGATAAAAAAGGATACAAAGAGGACAGCAGCAGGCCCAGTTGGCCTAGAGTTGACCGAACTCATGCGCAGAAATCCCCAGTCTTGGCGCAGCGGACTGTTGCTACGCAACAAGGTGGCTAGCCGTAGTTCATCTTCTACCACCTCTGGGCAAAAAAGGGGAGCCCAGGCTACAAGAGATTTCACTCTCTCCTGCACAAGCAGCAGTCTCAACCTCTTCCGACATCGGGTTTTGCAACTTCCTTCCTAGGCAACCCGCTATATAAAGAGTAACAATAGATGCATATAGATTAGAAGATGTAAAAGTCTGTCTGGATTCCTATCTCAGCTCTGAGTTGGTTTATCCTGGAGCAATTTACCGGCTCTGTTTAGCACTTCCCTTTAGATAGATAGGTGTTGACTGGGTTCTTTTGATCGGCTATGAAACTCGAACTGACTCCCCGCCAGCGGAAGATTCTCTGGGCGACGGTGCGCAGCTACATTGCGACGGCTGAACCTGTCGGTTCCAAAACCTTGGCCCAGTCCTATAACTTTGGGGTAAGCACGGCCACCATTCGTAACGACCTGGCCACCCTTGAGCAAGTGGGATTGCTGTTTCAGCCTCACACCTCCGCCGGACGGGTTCCTTCCGACTTTGGCTATCGGGTTTATGTCAACGATTTGTTGACCTCCGCCAACAGCGGTGGGATCCCCCACGATGCTCCTCAGCCGGATCCCCATCCCGCTCTGCAACAGTTGATGGATCAGCTTGGCCGTGAGCTGGGAGACGACCTAGACAGCCTCCTGCAAAGGGTAGCTCAGCTTTTGGCCCATCTGAGCGGTTGCATTGCTCTCATCACTCCTCCTCAGGGGCCGGTGGTAGCCATTCATCATGTGCAGTTGGTGTCGGTAGCGCCAGGGCGGGTGATGGTGTTGGTGGTAACCGACTCCTATCAAACCCATTCAGCTCTGGTCAGCCCCCCCGACTGGCCCAGCGACTCCCGAGAGGATTTGGAAGATGAATTGCAATTGCTCAGCAACTTTCTCACCCTGAAGCTGCGGGGCAAAACCTTTGCCGAGCTGCAAGATCTGAGCTGGCTAAAACTGGATGAAGAATTTCGTACCTACAGCCATTGGCTGCAGCAACTGCTGCGCTCGGTGGTGCAACGGTATCTGCAGCCCTCGCTGGGACAGGTGTTCAGTGCCGGCATGGCCGAGTTGATGCGTCAGCCGGAGTTTTCCCAGGCCCGGCAGGTGCAGGCGGTGATGCAGTTGATCGAGGAGGGAGCCAAGCAACTGCAGGGGATGATCGGGCTCCATTTTGCCGATGGGGGTGATCCGCAGTTGGCGCATCTGCCTCCTCTGCCGAGCTCAACGGAGATGGATCAAGATCAAGAGTCAGGACAGCCTGCCCCCAAGATCCCGGTGATCATCTACATTGGCAGCGAGAATCCACTGGAGTCTCTGCACCACTGCACGGTTATCGCCTCCACTTACCACCGTCGCTCGGCTCCTCTGGGCACCGTCACCTTGCTGGGGCCGACCCGAATGGCCTACGAACGCAGCATTGCTGCTGTGCAGGCGGTGGCCTCTCATCTGACCCGGGCTCTTGCCTAAGGGATCCCATGAAGGCAGGCAGGGTCTGGGTTGCACCTGAGCAATAACAAGCTGTGGCCAGGCTCTCTCCTCTCCACCTGCGGGTACAGTGCGCCATTCGGCAGCGGCAACTTCTTCACCCTGGCCAGCGGCTGCTGGTGGCTTTTTCGGGCGGGCAAGATTCTTTTTGCCTGCTCCAAATCCTGCGGGATCTACAGCCTCGCTGGGGCTGGCAGCTCTTCGTTTTGCATTGCGATCACCGCTGGTCGGCAGATGAAACGGAGTGTGCTCGCTTTTTGCAGGGGTGGCTGCAGCAGCAGGGACTGCCTCATGCCGTTGAGACTGCGGATCCCATCCGCCGAGATGAGGCAGGGGCCAGGGCTTGGCGCTACCAACAACTGGACAAATGGGCCCGCATCTGGGATTGCAGCGCCGTGGTGATGGGGCATACGGCCACGGATCGAGCAGAGACGTTTTTGTGGAACTTGTTGCGGGGAACAGGAGCCGCCGGGCTGAGCAGCCTGGATTGGCAGCGGCACCTAGACGACCGGGATCCCACCTCTGCCCAAGTGGTGCGACCCCTGCTGGAGCTATACCGTTGGGAAACCGAGCAATTTTGCCAACAGCACCAATTGCCAGTTTGGCCGGATCGCAGCAACCAAGATCTGGCCCATGGCCGCAACCGCCTCCGCCTAGAGGTGATGCCCTACTTGAAGCAGCACTTTAATCCGCAACTGGAAGCGGCCCTGAATCGGGCTGCCACACTGCTGCAAGCAGAACATGAGCTGGTGGTAGCCCAAGCAGCTCAGCTATGGCAGCAGGTGTATGAGCCCGCTTTGCCAGGGCTGCGACGGGATCCCTTGCGGGCTGCCCCCTTGGCTCTGCAGCGGCAGGTGATGTTTCAATTTTTGTCTTTGGTGCTGCCCCACCACCCCACCTTTGACCAGGTAGAAGCCGGGATCCAGCTCTTAAAAGCAGACCGAGGCAGCCGTAGCCCCGATTATCCAGGTGGGCACTGGCTGGAAGTGAAAGGGGATCACTTGGTTTGTTTCCATTAATTTTTCCATTAATTCCACTTCCCCGAAGGGAAGC
>NZ_JANSIO010000231.1:0-924 GCF_047462195.1 Synechococcus sp. R3-13
TGGAGGTGTTGACCAGCTTGCAAGAGCAGCTCAAAGACATCAAGGTGATTTACGTGGAGTTTACTTCTGAGCAAGACCGCAAGCGGATTGACCAGATGCTGGATCCCTCTCATCTCCTCTGGCAGGGGGAGATTTCTCAGGGTAACTACGGGTGCTTATGTTATCTGAATAGATGCATATTCTACGAAAGCAGTGGTAATCTTTAGAAGGCAATCTTTAGGAAGCTCTGAGACTGATGAATCCTCGAGTTCTACTAGTTTGGATGACTCCACCTGATTATGTCCCACCTCTCACTCTTTCAGAGCGTCAAGTAACTCTATGTCCGAAAGGAAAGGTTAGAAGACAGATATTCGATTTTTTTAGTGTTCCAAAAAGCTTAGTTGAGTGTCCTGACAAAGACTTTGACCTCTATGAATTTGTCCAGTATTCAGATCAAGTCGAAGACAAAGAATTTGACTTGGTGATTGTCTGGACATCGAGTGTTGATCTGACTAGTCCTTTCAACACGAAAAAATTTGGCTGCCCAACTGTCTTGCTAGCCGGAGATACGCATCATCACGTGCTCCCTATCACCCACCTTCTAACTTACTGGGCCACTGAAGCCTTTGATTATATTGCCACCGCCTATGACCGACAGCACCTCCACTGGTTCGCAGCAGCAGGAGTTCAAAGGCTAGCTTGGCTGCCTTTCATTCCGGCTTGTCTCACCAGCTCCAGTTGGATAGAAAAGAAAGAAATTAGAGTTGCGTTTGTGGGTAACCTTAATTTTAACTCTTATCATTACAGACGTCTTAAGTTGATCATGTCCTTGAAAAAACTGGGTCTACCTCTACTTATAAAGACTCGAGTCCACAACCCTCAACTAATATTTGGTGGCTCGTTAATCTCTTTCAACTGCAGCCAAAATGGGGATCTGAACTTAAG
>NZ_JANSIO010000232.1:0-5540 GCF_047462195.1 Synechococcus sp. R3-13
GCTGGAAAAACCCACCCCCATCCCAACACCGCCTCCTGCTTACACGCCGCCCCTTCCCCAACAGCCCCCTCCACCCCAGCAGAGTGGCTATTGGTCAGATAGTCCTTTCGACGACGACCCCTGGGGATAGACCGTCCTGCCAGGATCTATAAGCCAGCTTTGCGACAAAGCTCAGTCCTCTCTGCCCTAACCGGCCTTGGGAGGGCCTGGGTGGTCACATACCCTGGAAGAAACCTGTTGCAAGGGATCCGCAAGAAGATCCCCAGAATCAGTACGAGGATCCCGATCCTCGACATTCAATCCTTTCCTGCCCGGCCAAACCTATGGAACCGACCCTGCCGGATTTACAAGCCCTTAGCCAATGGGATCGACAGTTCTGCCAGTTTGCTGCCCAGCAGCAGCTCCTCAAGCCCAAACAACTGGCTCTGGCCCTGAAGATCCAACGGCAGCAGCACGGCCCTCTAGCCTTGATCCTCTGGCAGTTGGGCTTTGTGGGCCTGCAACACCTGGCTCAGTTCTGGGAAAAAATGCCCAGCGGAGCCGAGCTCGAACTGCTCGAAGACAGGGCCCTCGGTGGATGAAAGGTGCCCCCTTCCCCCACTCGCTTTTCCGCCAGAAGAGAAGAAGCAAGCAGATCCCTCTTGCTACCCAACGCTGTCGCCACCAGGCAGCAGATCCTTGGGATCCTCCGGTGGGGGCAGATGCGCCAGATCCACAGGCGAAGGGGATCCCCCCAAAATCTGCGCCTGGATCCCTTTGATCACCAGGTAGAGCACCGGCACCACCAGCAAACTGAGCATTGTCGAGACGAACATGCCGCCGATCACCGCCGTGCCTAGAGACTGACGGCTGGCGGCCCCGGCCCCGCTGGCCACTGCCAGCGGGAAAATGCCAAGTATGGTGCTCAAGGCCGTCATGAGAATCGCGCGGAAGCGGGTCTCTGCCGCCTGCACTGCAGCCTTAACCAGGGGGATCCCTTGGGCAACCAACTGGTTGGCAAACTCCACAATCAAGATGGAGTTTTTGCTGGCCAGCCCGATCAACATCACCAACCCGACTTGGCAGAAGACGTCGTTGGTCAAGCCCCGCAGCAGTTGCGCCAAAAGAGCCCCAAGAACCGCCAGCGGCACCGCCAACAAAATGATCAAGGGATCCACATAGCTCTCAAATTGCGCCGCCAGCACCAGGAAAACGAACACCAGGCCCAAAGCAAAGATCAGCGGCGCCTGTCCTCCCGACTCGATTTCTTCCAGCGACAGGCCCGACCACTCGAAGCCAAACCCCTGCGGCAACAACTGGGCGGCTAGAGTTTCCATAGCCCGAATCGCTTGCCCTGAGCTAAAGCCCGGCAGGGCGCTGCCCTGAATTTCCACCGAGCAGAAGAGGTTGAAGTGGTTGATGATGGCCGGGCTGGTGGTCTCCTCCACCTGAACCAGGGTGCTCAACGGCAAGAGCTGCCCCTGCCCACCCCGCACGTAGAACTGGCCGATGCTCTCTGGGTTGGCCCGGAAGATCTGATCTGCCTGCACGTAGACCCGGTAATTGCGGTTGAACAGGTCGAAATCATTGACGTAGGTGCCCCCCAACAGCGTTTGCAGCGTGCCGAAGACATCCGACAGAGGGATCCCCAGCAACTGGGCCAGATCCCGATCCACCTGTACTTCTAGCTGCGGCGAATTGGCGTTGAAAGTGGGCGGGTTAACCCGCAGGCCCAAGGGAGGTTGGCCCGGCTGGGGCGGCGAGTTGCCCACAAAAAACAGGGTGTTGGCCGTTTGCTCCAACAGATTGAAATCGTTGACCCCCCGATCCTGAAGTTGGAAGGTAAACCCACCGGTAACCCCCAAATCCGGAATGGCCGGCGGCAAGATCGGGATCACCAACGAGCGGCTGATCCCACCCAAAAAAGGCCCAAATAGCCTGTCAACAATCGCTTGCGCCGATTGCTCCGGTCGCCGTCGCTCTTCCCAAGGTTTGAGGGTGGCAAAGATCAGCCCATTCCCCGGCGAGGGCCCGGTAAAGCTGAAGCCCCCCACCACCGCCACATCCTCGATCTCCGGGATCCCCTCCAAAACGGCTGTGGCTTGCCGAATCACCCCGTCGGTGTAGTGAAGGGAGACCCCCGGCGGCCCCTGAACAATGGTGATGAAAAAGCCCTGATCCTCATCCGGCACAAACCCCGTCGGCACAACCTGGAACAGCCAGTAGGTGAGGCCCAAACAGGCGACAAATCCAGCCACCACCAGCAGCCGCAGCCTCACCACCAGCTCCAGCAGGCGGCGGTAGACCGCTCGGATCCCTTCCACCAACCGGTCAAACCAGCGCAACAGCCAAAACATCTCTCCTGAGCGCGGACGAATCAGCAGTGCCGACAACGCCGGGGCCAAAGTAATGGCATTGAACGTGGACAGAGAGACCGCCACCGCAATGGTGACGGCAAACTGCTGATAGATGCGACCGCTGGTGCCGGGAAAAAAGGCAATCGGCAGGAATAACCCCAACAGCACCAACGTAGTGGCAATCACCGCCCCCAACACCTCATTCATCCCCGCCGAGGCCCCCTGCAGAGGCCGCATGCCGCGATCACGGATATAGCGGGAGATATTTTCCACCACCACGATGGTATCGTCCACCACCAGACCGGTGGCCAGAGTCAGGCCAAACATGGTCAGAGTGTTGATGGAAAAGCCAAACAGGCGCACAAAAGCAAAAGTACCCAGCAGCGCTACCGGGATGGTGATGGTGGGAATGAGGGTGATGCGCCAATCCTGCAAAAAGATAAACAGCACCAACACCACCAGGCCAATCGCCTGCAACAGAGTGAAAATCACCTCCTGCACCGACTCGGTAATGAACAGGGTGGCATCGAAGGGGATCTCGTAGATCAAGCCGGGCGGAAAGTTGCGGGAGAGCTCCTCCAACGTCTGCTCCACCTGCCGCGAGACCTCCAAGGCATTCGCATCCGGCTGCTTGGTAATGGCGATCCCCACCGCCTCCTGTCCCCCGATGCGGAAGAACGTATCATAGCTTTGCGCTCCCAGCTCCACCCGACCCACATCGGCAATGCGTACCAAACTGCCATCGGGGTTGGCCCTGAGGACAATCTGGGCGAACTCCTCCGGCTGTGAGAGCCGCCCCGTTGCCTGGACGCTGATCTGAAACTCCTGATCCGGCGGGCTGGGCTGGCTGCCAATTTGGCCGGCAGGCACCTGGATATTCTGCTGGCGCACCGCGTTCACCACATCCAGAGCTGTCAGACCATAGCTGGCCAGCCGCGTCGGATCCAGCCAGATGCGCATGGCATAGGTGCGCTCCCCGAAAATGATGACATCGCTGACGCCGCGGATGCGCCGCAAAGCATCCCGCACAAACAGCTCCGCGTAGTTGCTCAAAAACAGCTCGTCGTATTCCCCCGCCTCTGAGCGCAGCGCCAACACCAGCACAAAGGCGCTGTCGCCGGCCTTTTCCACGCTGATGCCGTTTTGGATCACCTCCGCCGGCAGCCGGCCCTGGGCCCGCGCCACCCGGTTCTGCACATCCACAGCCGCCGTGTCCAGATCCCGATCCGGGCTGAAGGTAACGGTGATCTGGCTGGTGCCGTTGCTGCTGCTCACCGAGGCGATAGACCGTATACCCTCGACGCCGTTGATCTCCTGCTCCAGCACATTGGTTACCGCCGTCTCCACCGTCTCGGCGTTGGCCCCAGGATAAACAGCAGTCACCCTCACCGCTGGCGGCGCCACCTGTGGGTAGTAGTCCACCGGCAGTAGGGGAATGCTCACCGCCCCCACCAGCACGATCAGGATGGAGCAGACGCTGGCAAAAACAGGGCGGCGAATGAAAAAGTCAACAAACATAGCCCAGCGCAGTGAGGAGTGAAAGGGGATAGCTGAGTTGGGAAACCGCCGGAGAGAGGACCTAGGGCGGGGATCCAGGAGGTCTCCCTCCCCCTTGTGGCTGCATCCTCTGCTGAAAAAGCACCTCATCGACAATCGGGGCGCCATCGCGGATTTTCTGCAGGCCGCTCAGCACAATTGGCTCATTGGCCTCCAAACCCTCCAGCACCTCATAGCTGTTTCCGTAGATGGATCCCAGCTGCACCGGCCTTTGCACCGCCACCGCCCCCGGGGGCATGCCCTCTGCTGGCGGCTCCGTTGTCTGCACCGTGTAGACAAAGGTTTGCGCCCCCAAGCGGGCCACCGCCGTCACCGGCACCAGCAAGGCCGGCCGCTCCTCCCAGATGACCCGAGTCCGCACAAACTGGGCCGAGCGCAACTGGCCGGCAGGGTTCTCCAGAAGAGCCTTGGCCAGCACCGATTGCGTGGCGGCGTTGGCTTCGGGAGCAATGAAAGAGATTTGGCTGCTGCCGATCACCTCGCCGCGGCTATCCAGGATCTGCACCGGCGTGCCAATGCGCAGCTGGGGGGCCCGCTGCAACGGGATGTTGAGGTTGAGCTCCAGCGCCTGGGTTTGGGTCAAGGTGGTCAAAACCGTCTGAGGCGTCACGTAGTCCCCTTGCCGCACCAAAACATCCCCCACAATGCCGGCAAAGGGAGCTGTAACCTGGAAAAACTGCAGTTGCACCTGTTGCCGCTCCGCCTCGGCCTGGGCCCGCTGCACCTCTCGCTCTGCCCGCAAAATCGCTGCCTTCTGGGCGCGGATCTGCTCCTGTTGCGCTGCCAAAGCCGCCTCCGCCTGGCGCAGATCGCGGCTGGACTGATCCACCTGCAACTGGCTGATGGCCCCCTCCGCCAATAGGCGCAGGTTACGTTCGTGCAGATCCCGGGCAAACTCCGCCGCTGCCTCTAGGCGCATCCGATCCGCCCGCAACTGGCTGAGCAGAGCACGGCTGCTCTCCAGGTTGGCTTGGGCCGCGGCAATCCCCGCCGTTTGGCCGGCCACCGCCGCCTGTTGCTGACGGCTGTCGATCTCAAACAGAGGTGCCCCAGCAGCCACCTGGGATCCCAACTGCACCAACACCCGAGTCACCTGTCCGCTCACCTGGGGCCGGATGCTGGCCACCTGCTGGGATCCGAGGCTGGCGATAAATTCCGACGCCTCCTCAATCATCCGTTCTTCCACCACTCCTATTCCCACTGGCGTGGGGGGTTGGCCGTCCCCCTCCATCTCCTGGGGCGGCCTTCCAGCTCGGCAGGCAGTTAACAGCAAAGAAAGACACAGCAGCGGCAAGGCCGTTCGCGCTCGCATCGTCAAGTTGCTCCCACAATAGGCATAGGGACAGGTAGGTGGACAAAGGGATCCCACCCCTGCACTTGCTTAACCAACCAAGGTAATGAACGAGAGCCTCCCCAAACCTGTGCAAAAGCGCTTGAAATCTTCCCAGTCCGGAACTAAGGTGTATGCTTAACAAAAACTTTCGCCGCGCTTCGCCCCACCCCAATGAGACTTCGTCCTGCTAACGCGATAAGGATACCCTTTGAGGGCACGCCACTCCTGGCTAGACTGTTCCCAGATCAGCAGGAAAGGAGTTCAGGCTTCCACCCCCTGCCGGAGAGCATGCCTCTAACCCCCAAAACCCTGAA
>NZ_JANSIO010000233.1:0-6762 GCF_047462195.1 Synechococcus sp. R3-13
TCTATCCTAACATAAGATCAACACGACCTAGTGCTGCAGTTACCTGCTTTGGACGGGCATTTGCCTTAAGCTCTGGTAGCCACGGGGGATCCATTGGATTCCCTTTTTTTACGAGACTACACAACGCTTGGATTTCTATGATCGTTTGATCGTTGAACAGACTTGGAGTACCCCTGCTGCACCGCCTGGTAGCGCCGTTTGAACTCCTGCTGCTGCACCTTGTGATCCACAATGGGATCCGGATAGCCACAACTTCGCCGTTCCCGCAAAGCCCAGGCTCCCTTGGGGTCATCTCCCACCCACAGCAGAGCCGGCGTATCCAGCCGTGCCAGCTCCGGCAGATAGCGACGGATGTACTCTCCTTCCGGGTCATAGCGGGCTGCTTGCGTGGCCGGGTTGAAGATGCGCAGGGGCTTGGGATCCGTGCCCACACCGGCGCTCCACTGCCAACCGCCGTTATTGGCCGCCAGATCCCCATCCACCAGCTTTTGCATAAAGTAGCGTTCCCCCCAGCGCCAATCGATAAGCAGATCCTTGGTCAGGAAGCTGGCCACAATCATGCGGCAGCGGTTGTGCATCCAGCCAGTTTCGTTCAGTTGGCGCATGGCCGCATCCACGATGGGGTAGCCCGTCTGACCGGTGCACCAGGCCTGAAACCAGTCCTGCCGATTGTCCCACTCCAGGGCGTCGAAGGCTCGTCGATAGGCTCCGGTTTCCACGTGGGGCCAGTGGGCCAAGACATGCTTGTAAAACTCTCGCCAGCACAGCTCCTGCCGCCAAGTTTGCAAGCTGCTTTCGGCCTCTTGGCTGCGCACCTCGGCTTCCACCTCCCGCGTGGCTTGCCACACCTGGCGAATGCCGATCGTTCCCCAGCACAAGTGGGGGCTCAGTAGAGAAGTGCCCGGCTCAGCCGGGAAGTTGCGGGCTCGCTCGTAGTCCAAAATGCGCAAACCCTGACAAAAGTCTTCCAAAAGGGCTTGAGCCGCTGCTTCCCCCGCTGCTGGGATCCGCTGGTCGCAGACAAAGCCCAAATCTGCCAAAGTCGGTAGAGGCTGCGCTTTTAGTCCCGATACCGGCTGCAGACCCTCGGGGGTTGGGTAGGGATCCCGCTTGGGCAAGCTCGCCCACCTGCGCCAGAAGGGAGTGAAGACCGAATAGGGCTCCCCCGCTTGGGTCAACACTTCCCCCGGCCCGTGCAGCAGCATGTCTTGGTAAGAGAAGGACTGGATCCCGGCTGCGGCCAAACTGGCCTGCACTCGACTCTCTTGCTGTAGGGCGAACGGCTCCCCATCGGCATTCCAAAACACGGCCCTGGCTCCCAGGTCTGTGGCCAAGCACCGCAACTCCACCGAGGGATCCCCCAGCCGCCAGATCAGTGGGATCCCCATCTGGGCGTAGCGCTCTTGGAGCTCTTGCAGAGCCTGAAGCAAAAAGGCCACCCTAGCTGGGGCCATGTCCGACCGTCTCAGCATCTGCGGGTCGAAAATGAAGACAGGCACCACCTGAGAGCTGCGCTGGGCTGCCTCATGAAGAGCTGTGTTGTCCCCTAACCGCAGATCGCGACGATGCCAAAGCAAAACGGGGGAAGTCATAGGCTGCCAAGCAATGGGATCCCATCTTGGCTGGTTTCCACCGCCTCTTTCAACTCACCCCCCCCAAGGCCGGGATCCTGGGCAGCCAGAAGCTACACTGCGTTGTAAAGAACCTTGAAGAACCCTATCAAAGCTCTAGACTGTCGAACACCCGACTGGGACAATAGCGGCAGCGCTCATCCGGCTTTTGCTGGCCATCGCTGTATCCCATCGCGTAAGCTGTATCCCCCAACATCACCACAAGCTGAGTCAGCTTCAGCGAGAGCAACGGGTCAAGCGGCTCCGTCACATTCAGCATGAACTGCTCAATGGAGCGCCGCAGCGCCTCTGGCGTCTTGATCATCACGTCTCCATCCATCCATCGATGGCTTTAGGTATTCATACTCAAGGCAAGATGGACATGGACTCAGGATAAAGGTGGAAGGAAGAGATGCTCGTAGCATTGGCTACTGTTCTTGGGATCGAGCCGGCAAGGGCTGAGCTCCACACCAGCCAGAGCAGGCTTGCGGATGATGTTAGCCTAGGTATCCAGAAATGGCGACAGCGCGACGGGTGGCACGGGTAGCAGAGCTGATCAAACGAGAGGTCAGCCAAATCCTGCTCTCGGAGATCAAAGATGACCGGGTTGGGGCAGGGATGGTCAGCATTGTGGATGTCGAGGTTTCCAATGACCTGCAAAACGCCCGCATCTTCGTCAGCATTTATGGGGATGAGACAGCTCAACACCGAGCTATGGAAGGGCTAGCAGCGGCCACACCCTTTGTGCGGCGGGAAATCGGCCAGCGCCTCAGCCTGCGACGGGTGCCAACGGTGGTGTTTTTGCAGGATCGCTCTTTGGAGCGGGGATCCCGCGTTTTGGCTCTGCTCAACCAACTGAGACAGACCTCTGAGGCCAAGGCCCAGACTGGGGTTGAGGAACCGCTAGAGAACACCGCCGAGGGCGAAGAAAAACCATCGGGCGGTGAATAATTGCGGTGAATAATTGCACCGATGGCTAAGCAGACCAGATAGAGAGGCCTTTGCTTTGCAGCAATGCGGACAACATGGAAGAAAGATTTTTTACCGTTCGTGTCGCGTAAGCGGGCCCTGAAGTTTTTGGATTTGTTAGGCTTAAGGGAGCTATACAGCCCTTCCCCCGATCGTCTATCCGTACAGGACTCCATGTCTGCGGCACACTTGCGCAAACCAGAGCGCTCTGCTCCAAAGGGCAGCGGCGTTGTTGTGGTCAACCTGCGAAAGGGCTGTAAGGTTGCTGTCCATGCCTTTCCTGCCTTTTCATGGATGTTCAAAGCCCACTGCAACCGGATCCCTCTCTAGGGGGTGCTACTCCACTCCAAGCTCTGCAGGCCCTAAACCAGAGTGTTACCGAAGCTTTGGTTTCCTGCTTGAAAGGGCAACCCCAACAGGCCACTCAGCACCTTTTGCTGGCTCTGCCGCAGCTCATGGCGGCTCTGGGGGCCTTGAGGCAAAAATCTTCCGTTCGCGTAAGCGGGCCGGAGGTCTTGGCCGAGCCTGCAGGCTGCCCTTCAGAAGCCCAGCCCAAGCGCATCCTTCACATCGAAGGCAACCGCGTGGAAGTGTGGGTGGATAACCAAATTCGCAGCAGTTGGAGCATTTGGTCGGTGGGAGATCTCAAGGAAGTCTGTCGGCTGGCAGAAGAGTTCGACTGTGGCCTCAGCTATTCTCTAGGAGGAAACTCAGAGTCTCAGTCGGAGATGCTGCTGTTGCCCTCCAATTCTGCTGGTGTGTCCGACCGACTCTCCAACCCCGTTCGCGCAAGCGGGCCAGACGCCTCAGGCTCCGCCGCCTAGTACCCTCAGCTTCGGTTGCTGCTTTTGCTGCTCAAATCCCCATGGCAGAACCCCAACGGCTACAGAAGCTCTTGGCTCAGCAGGGATTGGCCTCGCGTCGCCAGGTGGAAGCCTGGATCCTGGCCGGGCGCGTTCGGGTCAATGGGAAGGTGGTCACTGAGCTGGGCTCCAAAGCCGACCCAGAGCGGGATTGCATCGAGGTGAATGGGCAAGTGATCCCTTTGGCCAAGGATCCGGCGCGCTATGTTTTGCTCCTGCACAAGCCAGTGGGGGTTTTGTCAACCTGTGCAGATCCTTGGGGACGCAAGACGGTGCTGGATCTGCTCCCCCCATCTTGGAAACGGCAAACCCGCCTCTACCCGGTGGGCCGGCTGGATGCGGACAGCAGTGGCGCTTTGCTGCTCACCAATGATGGCGACTTGACCTTGAAGCTGACCCATCCGCGCTATCATCTGCCCAAAACCTACCGGGTACAGGTACAAGGGCATCCGAGTCAGGCCACTCTGCAACATTGGCGAGACGGAGTAGATTTAGAGGGGTACACCACTCTGCCGGCGGAGGTGGAGTTTTGTCCTGCCCCGGATTTCCGGCAAAGGGAGCATCCCAATTGCTCCTGGCTGAGGGTGGTGTTGTTTGAGGGACGCAACCGGCAAATTCGGCGGGTGGCGGAGCGTCTTGGGCATCCGGTGCTCAGCTTACATCGGGAAGCCATTGGCCCACTGGGCTTGGGCAACCTGAAAGCAGGCCAGTTCCGCCAGTTGGATCCCCATGAGCTCCAAGCTTTGCTGGCCCCTCTCACCGGGCACAGCAGCTCATCCTCGCAAGGACTCCGTCCCGCTTACGCGATCGGGAAGCGCCCTCTAAGGCCTCCGGCCCGCTCACGCGATTAGCTCGTCAGAGCCTCTAACTGAGTGCAAACTCTCACAGTAGCCTCCTTTCTTCCGCAGGTGGCCAAATGATGCAAGAGCCAGCACACTCTTTAGAAGCCCTGGGATCCCTGTTGCGGCAAACACGGGAGGCACGGGGACTGACGTTGACAGAAGTAGCTAACGATACCTTCATTCGCTGCCAATATCTGCAGGCGCTGGAGGAAGCTGACTTGAGCCGGTTACCGGAGCCGGTGTATGTGCAAGGGTTTCTCAAGCGCTATGCCGACTATTTGGGGTTGGATGGCGAAACCCTCTCTCGGCGTGCCTCTCCGCTTTTATCGGCCAAAACCCCCCGCGCGCCAGCTCCTCTTGCTGTTGTCGGCCAGCAACCTGCCTTTGCCCTGCGCCCTCTCCACCTTTGGGCCGCTTATGTGGTGCTGATTGTGCTGACGGTGGGGGGATTGTCGGCTCTTTTGGAAGGCACAGGCAATCCTTTTGGGCGTTGGCTGGTGAGCCTGCCAACAGTTGGCCGGGAAGGCTCCGGCCAGCAACCGCCTGCTGCCAACTCCCCGGATCCCACTCTGTCGGCAGCTCAGCCCACGGCCCGCCAACTGTTTCCCACCCTCGACCAATGGACGCGCATTCAGGGCGTCTTCCCCGAGGTCTTGGAAGCTCACTCAGGGGGGGCGGGGCGCAAGCCGGTGCGTCTGGATATTCGCGTTGTGGAGCGCCCTTCCTGGTTGCGGGTCATCGCCGATGGGCAAACGGTTTTTGAGGCCACTTTACAGCCAGGGGCCGAGTTGAATTGGGAAGCGGAGCAGTCAATCGTGTTGCGTACCGGCAATGCAGGCGGCGTGCTGGTGACCTTCAACGACCGGGAGCTTGGAGTGATGGGCCGATTTGGGGAAGTGAAAGAGCTGATGTTCGAGCCGGGGTTGGATATTCAGTCGCTGCAGTAGGAACCCAGCCAAATGATCATCCCGTTGCGCTTGGCGTTATCGGCGGCAGAGTAGGAGCAATCTCCCACCCTTGGGAGCCAAGCTGCTGCAGCAGGTGCCGGACTTTGTCGATGTCTTTATCGCCTGCCCGACGTTCCACACCACTGGAGAGGTCGATGCCGCTTGGCTGCAGGTGGCTGAGCGCCTGCAGAACATTGTCCGGGTTCAGCCCACCAGCCAGTAGCCAAGGCAAGGGCAGGGAGCGGTGGGCAAGTTCTGGCCAATTCAGGGTTCGCCCCGTTCCCCCCGCCTGTTGGGGGTGATAGGCATCCAAAAGCAGCACCTCCACACAGTCTCGGTAGAGATGGGCTACTTCCAGATCCGCCGGCTGGCGAATGCGCAGGGCTTTGATGCGGCGGATCCCGGGAAGCCATTCCCCCAATTGCTGACAATCTTGCGGGGATTCTTGGCCATGCAACTGGACAGCCGTGAGGCCCACCGTTTCCACCCAGGCGGCGATGGCGCGGGGATCCTGATCCAGAAAGACCCCTACTTTTTCCACGTGGTCGGGCAGGGATCCCACCCAACGAGCCATTTCCGAGAGGGGCAAATAGCGGGGGGTATTGGGCACCGCGATGAACCCAAGGGCACTCACCCCCAGCGCGGCGATGGCCTCCGCCTGATCCTGACGGGTGATGCCGCAGATTTTGACAAACAACCGGCCCATTGGGAGCACCACCAAAACAATTGGCTGCTGGTTCTTGGATGGTTCTGAGAGCGCTGATACATCTACTTTTGTTCAGGGCGCATTTGCAGAGGATCCGGCTGTTCCGGGTGAAGCTTGTTGATCCGGCGCACCATTTGCCATAGCCGTCCAAAGTTGCGCTGGTTGAAGTGCATCACCAGCCGTGGCAGATGGGCAATATCTTCCTCGGCTTCCTCCGGCAAGGCCCCAGTTTGCTCGATCCGGCCCGAATCGAGAATATCGGCAAACTCTTCGTTTAAGATGTCTAGGGCTTCCGGTGAGAGTCTGGTGTTCAAGCGCAAAACCAGGAGCTCTCGCACGTAGCGATTGCTGTGAAAGACGCGATAAAAATCGACAATCTGCTGGCAGGCATCTTCCACGTCGTCGGTTAGGGTGTAGAGGAAGAGATCTTCTGGGCTGATCAAGCCGCGACCAAGCAGGTGCTCCCGCACGTATTCGTCCCATTCTTTCCAGTAGCAGCCACCTGTTCTGTCCACCAGCACCAAGGGCATGAGCTTGGTTTTGCCGGTTTGCATCAGGGTTAGGCATTCAAAGGCTTCATCCTGAGTGCCGAAACCGCCGGGAAAAAGCACCAGCGCGTCAGTTTCTTTGACAAAAAAGAGCTTGCGGGAAAAGAAATACTTGAAGTTGATAACCCGATCGCTGGCAGCAATGACGGGATTGGCCATTTGCTCGAAGGGAAGCTGGATGTTGAGCCCAAAAGAGTTCTCCAGCCCTGCCCCTCGATTGCCGGCTTCCATGATGCCGCTGCCGCCCCCCGTCATCACCATGAACCCCCGTTGACTG
>NZ_JANSIO010000234.1:0-1078 GCF_047462195.1 Synechococcus sp. R3-13
TGAGCTTATTATTGACTAGAGTCATGCTCTTTCACAATGGCCCTTCTCAGAGAGGGGGTGCCTCAATACTCGCTTAGAAGAGCTTCCACAAACTCGTAGCTGGAAAAAGGCCGCAGATCTTCTAGCCCCTCGCCGGCGCCGATAAAGCGGATGGGCAGGTTCATCTGCTGCGTAATGGCCAGGGCAATCCCCCCCTTGGCGGTGCTATCCAGCTTAGTCAGGATCACACCGCTCAACTTGGCAGCCTCGGCAAACACCTCGGCTTGGCGCAACCCGTTTTGCCCTTGGGTGGCATCCAGCACCAGAAGGCTTTCTACCTTGGCTTCGGGAGCTTTTTTGTCAACGATGCGGCGGATCTTGGCCAGCTCGTCCATCAGGTTTTTCTTGTTTTGCAGACGGCCTGCCGTGTCCACCAACAGCAACTCGGTGCCCCTGGCCTTGGCGGCTGTGATGGCGTCAAAAACCACCGCTGCCGGATCGGCATTGGGAGAGGGATTGGCGATCACCTCTACCCCTGCTCGCTCTGCCCAAACCTTGAGCTGCTCCACAGCAGCAGCCCGGAAAGTATCAGCAGCAGCAATCAGACAGCGGTATCCAGACTTGCGGGCGACATGGGCAATTTTGCCAATGGTGGTGGTTTTGCCCGCCCCATTCACCCCGACAATCAGCCAAATGTTGAGCGTGTCCCGTTGTGGGGCAAAGGTGGGATCCCCCACCGTCAACATCTGCCGCATCTGCTGCTTGAGGTATTTGACGGCCTCCTCTGGGGGCACCACCTCCTCTCGCATGCGCTTTTGTAGGGCTTGGATGATCTGCTCGGTGGCGTCGATCCCCACATCGGCCTGCAGCAACAGGGCCTCAATTTCTTCCACAGCCTTCTGATCCAGAGGGCCGCGGCCTACCAGGGCTTTCAACTGGTTGATCAGGTTAAGGCGGGTTTTGCCCAAGCCTCGCCGAAGCTTTTGCAGCCAGGAGATTTCCTCAACGGAAATCTCTTCCGGTTTGCGCCCTTGAGCCGCCAAGATCTCGGCTGACCAGCGGAAGCCCTCATCGAAGACCAGCTCTTCCGGCCCCGTCT
>NZ_JANSIO010000235.1:0-5066 GCF_047462195.1 Synechococcus sp. R3-13
GGGTCAAAGGTAGATAGGGGCATGTTGATGGCCCCCGGGATCCGCTCATCGGCATATTCTCCCGGCTCCCGCACATCAATGAGCTGGACTCGCCCCTGATCCAGCCACTGTTTTAAGGTCAGGGCATCGATCTCCTTGAGACGGGGATCCCGTTCTTGCGAAGCGGAAGGGATAGGGTTTTGTTGGGTTACGGTCATGGTTGTCTCCTTGCTTCTAGCGTTGTCTAAAATGCAAAATGCAGCGATTTTTGGGATTAATCCCCCTCCTCAAGCAAATGACTGGGCTCACCGGGGTAAAACCGGCTATCCAGGATTTGCTCTGAGGAATAAGGGCAGGTTTTGGGGAAAATCTTTCTGGGCAGCTTGGTCTCCTCCAGGGCCAGCTTCAGCGCTCCCAAGTAAGACTTGGAGATGGCCTCTGGCAAATAGGGCTTGAGACTTGGGCTTTCTTCAAGAAGCTCCAGAACTTCCTGCCGCTGCAGCTGGAGGGTGAGGAGCCAGCTTGCGGATCTCCCCTCTGGCTGGTACTCCCACTTGAGGAGATGCCCAACCAAAACTGCAAGTCGGTTTCGCAGTTCCTGCCGCTGTTGCCTGCCCAACGATTCAATCTCCTCGACTAAATTGGGCAGATCCAGCTTCTCCCAGGCCCGATCCCGCAGAAATTGAGCTTGTTGCTGGATCCAAGCGTAGAAATCGCTCTCATAGAGACTTTCTCGATCCACGCTCAAACTCTCCATTTCTGGCAAGCCAATTGAGAGAAGGTTACCCAGAGCAGCGGGCCCTCACCATCGGAGTTTCACATGGGCTCCCCAGCCGGCGGGGGCTTACCCTGCACCTCGCTGCCCAGAAGGAATTAAACCGCTGCTGCCACTTGGCCGCACTGCTCGTTGGCCGGCACCGCTTCCTGGATCTTCTTCGGCTGGGGCAGGTTGAGGCTGTTCATCAGGGCAATGAAGCTCTCACGGGAACGCAGGTTGCCCGTTTCCGGATCCACAAAGCGCGGGTTCCAGCGCTTCTCCTCGCCAATGGTGGAGACGGTGTGCCCGCGATAGTCGTGGCCAGGATAGACCAGCGTCTCATCGGGCAGCGTAAACAAGTGCTGGGTAACATGGTCGTACATCAGGCCGGGATCCCCGCTTTGGAAATCCGTGCGCCCACAGCCGCGGATCAGCAGGGCATCTCCGGTAAGGACGCGATCCCCATTCACGCGGTAGGTCATGTGGCTGTCGGTGTGGCCCAGGGTAGCGATGGCTTCAATGACGACGGATCCCACTTGCAGCGTTTCCCCATGACCGATGAAACGATCTGCACATTGAGCCTTGGCCTGTACTGGCACCACCCCTTGGCAACCGGTCAGTTCCCGCAGCTTCCCGGTTCCCGTGATGTGATCCGCGTGAACGTGGGTTTCCAGGCAGTACTTCAAGGTTAGACCCAATTCCCGAATCAGCTTCAAATCCCGCTCCACCTGCTCCAGCACTGGATCCACCAGGGCGGCCTCGCGAGTTGCCGGATCCGCGGTTAAATAGGTGTAGGTGCTTGTTTCTGCGTCGAACAGTTGGCGAAATAGCATAGTGCCCTCCTGTCTGGTATCGAAAGCCCGACGTGAACTTGGACTTTCTAGGAATACTATATAACTATCTAGTGTTAAAATCAAGTTGACGAACGGCGCAAGCAGGTTTGTTGATGGGAGAAAGCCGGTGAGCAGAGCGGATGTGAATGAGTGTCGCACGATCCTGACGCCGCAGGTTCTCAACAGCGTGGCGGAGTACTTCAAGGTTTTGGCGGAACCCAGCCGCCTGCAGATCCTGTGTCAGTTGCGCTCGGGGCCCAAGAACGTCACCCAAATCTTGGAAGCTACGGGTATGGGCCAGGCCAATGTTTCCAAGCACCTCAAGATCCTGACCCAGGCAGGGATCGTCAGCCGTCAGCCCAAGGGGGTGAGTGTTTATTACCAAATTGCGGATCCCATGTGCTTTGAGCTGTGTGAAGTGGTATGTCGGCAGTTGGTGAGTCGGCTACAACAGCAAGCCCGCCAACTGGAGCCGCTGGCAGCCATTCACCCAGGTCAATCGAGCTGAGGCGAAAATGGTTCTCAAACGGGTTGGGGTTGTCGGGAGCACCTGATGATTAGTCCAGCCCCAGCCGCCGACGAAAGTAAGGGATGGTCTGTTGCAGCCCAACTTGCAGCGGGATCCGAGGCTCCCAACCCAAGAGGGCGCGGGCTTTGCCAATATCCGGCTGCCGTTGTCTGGGATCGTCCGTCGGCAGAGGCCGGTAAACGATGGGAGAAGGGCTGCCGGTGAGGGCGAGCACCTGCTGGGCCAGCTCCAGGATCGTGAACTCCTCGGGGTTGCCCAAGTTAAAGGGTCCGGGGTAGGGGCTGTTCATCAGCCGGATCAAGCCTTCCACCAGGTCGGAGATGTAGCAAAAGCTGCGGGTCTGGGATCCATCCCCATAAACTGTTAAGGGATCCCCGCGCAGGGCCTGGACGATAAAGTTGCTCACCACGCGGCCATCGTCCTCCCGCATGGCGGGGCCGTAGGTGTTGAAGATGCGGGCCACCCGGATCTCCGTCTGGTATTGCCGCTGCCAGTCGAAGGTGAGGGTTTCCGCCAAGCGCTTGGATTCGTCGTAGCAGGCCCGCGGGCCGATGGGGTTGACGTGGCCCCAGTAGTCTTCCGGTTGGGGATGCACTTGGGGATCCCCGTACACTTCTGAAGTCGAGGCCAGCAGGAACCTCGCTCCCGTTTTCTGGGCCAGTTGCAGCAGGTGGTAGGTGCCCCAGACGCTGGTGCGGATGGTGCGGATGGGATCCGCTTGGTAGTGGGGGGGAGAAGCGGGGCAGGCCAGGTGGTAGATCTGCTGGATCCCGGCCTCTTCCAAAGCGGGCGGCAAGGGATCCGCCACGTCGTGCCAGATGAGCTGAAAGGCGGGGTTGTCCAGATGGGCCTGGACATTGAGCTGCCGGCCCGTGTAGCCGTTATCCAGACAAATGACCCAGTGGCCTTCTTGCAGAAGGCGGGTTACCAAGTGGGATCCGATAAATCCCAGGCCACCCGTAACCAGGATCTTCATGATTTCCCCTGATTTCCCCAGCACCTACCAGCCCACTCCAATGAGGGTTATGCCCGCCTGCCGCACCGCCTCCCGATCCAGACAGTTACGGCCATCGATGAGCAAGGGCCGCCGCATCAGCTCTGCAATCCGTCGGTAATCCAGCGACAAAAACTCCGGCCACTCCGTCACCAGCACCAGGGCATCGCAATCTTGGGCCAGGCGAAACACATCCGTTTCCACCACCACATGGGCTAGCCCCTCCCGCATCCCTGAAGCGGACACAACGGGATCATACGCCTTCACCTTTGCCCCAAGGCGGTGGAGCTGCTCGATTAAGGTCAGGGAAGGGGCATCCCGCAGGTCGTCGGTGTGGGGTTTAAACGTCAGACCCAGTAGGCCAATGGTTTTTCCCTTGAGCACCTTGAGGGCCTGCTGCAGCTTTTCCACCAGGCGCTGCCGCTGTTCTCGGTTAACCTCCACCGTGGCCCGCAACAGCTTGGCCTCATAGCCATAGTCAGCAGCGGTTTGGATAAGAGCCGCCAGATCTTTGGGGAAGCAGCTTCCGCCCCACCCTATGCCAGCGTTGAGAAAGGCGCGGCCAATGCGCCTATCTAGGCCGATCCCTTCTGCCACCTGGGTGATGTCGGCGCCGGTGCGCTCGCAGATGTTGGCCATTTCGTTGATGAAGCTAATCTTGGTGGCCAGGAAGGCGTTGGCGGCATACTTGATCATTTCGGCAGAAGCCAGGTCGGTCACCAGCAAAGGCACGGGATCCCCTTGCAGGCCCTGCTGGCGGTTGAGGATGGGTTCATACAGCTGCCGCATGATTTCAATGGCGCGGGGGCTGTTGGAGCCAATCACAATGCGATCCGGGTAGAAGGTATCTTGGATGGCACTGCCCTCCCGTAGGAACTCGGGGTTGCTCACCACGTCAAACTGCGGCGTCCAAGGCGAGAGCTCCAAGGTCAGGGATCTGGCCTCAGGATCCCTCCCCACTTCTCGGCTGCTCAGCCGCTGCTTGGCGGCTTCGGCGGCCCCGTCCAAAATGAGCATGCGCACCCAGTCCCCAGAGCCAATGGGCACAGTGGATTTGTTGACAATGACTCGATAGTGCTCGTCCAGATGCTGGCCAATTTCCCGCGCCACCGCTTCCACATAGCGCAGATCGGGATCCCCGCTGGGCAGGGCCGGGGTGCCCACGGCAATAAACACCACCTCGCTGGCCTGGATCCCAGAGCCCAGATCGGTGCTAAAGTGCAGCCGACCCGCCGCAGTTCCCTCCCGCACCAGCTCTTCCAGGCCGGGCTCGTAGATGGGCAGGCGACCCCGCTGCAGCCCTTCAATCTTGGCGGAGTTGTTGTCCACACAGATAACGCTATTTCCTAGGTGAGCCAGGCAAGCCCCTGTTACCAGGCCCACATAGCCAGCGCCTACCACAGCAACGTGCATACTCAGCGTTTGCTCCCGAACGGATGGCCCCCATGCCCCCGCAGCTCACCGTTAGGATACCCCACTCCCCTGGGATCCCTTACCCCCATTGAGGTCGGTGGCAGAATAAAGCAGGATATCTGTGGATCCCCGCCCGAGCTGCAGTGAGCTTTCTGGATTCTGCTGCCATAGCCAGCCGCCGTCAGCGCCAAGTGCAGAGGGTGCTGTACGTCACGCTAGGGCTAAATGTCCTGGTGTTTCTGATCAAGTTAATCCTGGGGCTGACGACGGGATCCCTAAGCCTAATTGCCGATGCCCTGCACAGCTCCACCGACAGCGCCAGCAACATTTTGGGCTTGGTGGCCGTGCGCTTTTCTTCGCCAGAGCCCGATGACGACCATCCCTACGGCCATCGCAAGTTTGAAGCCATTGGAGCGCTGGGGATCGCCGCCTTTTTGGGGATGGCCAGCCTGGAGATCCTGCGCACAGCCGTGGAGCGGTTTTGGGAGCCCCAGCCCCACCTGCAGATCGATGAGCTGACCTTGGGGGTGATGGTGGGGGTGTTGGGCATTAACGTCTTTG
>NZ_JANSIO010000236.1:0-3196 GCF_047462195.1 Synechococcus sp. R3-13
TTTTTGCTGCAGAGCTGTGTCGATAAACCGAAAGATGAAGCTAATCATCACGTTCAGCCGGTTGACCGTCAGCGACAGAAACAGCAAAAAGGTGAGCAGCGCCCACTGCAACCAGCGCTGGCGAAGCTGCCGCCACGCCGCCCCAAAACAAAGGCTGCTCAGAGCCAAGCTGACCGAGGCCACCCACAGCACCGGCGAGGACAAGTTTCTCTCCGTTTGGGCCACCAATCCGGCTGCCACATTGGTAAAAAACTCTGGGAACAGGGCTTGACCGACCAAAGTCACCCCAATCTCCACAAAGAACATCAGGGCAACCACAAACACCATGGCCGCTGCCAGCAAGCCCAAAAAGATCCAGCCCCCATAGCGTACTCTGGGGTAAAAGTAGGGCTGGGCCACGGTGATAAACCGATCCCACAGTTTGCGGTCAAAGTTAAATTGAGAGGCTTGGGATTCCATTGTTGTGGTCGGCGGAGAGAGCAAGATCGACATCTCTCAGGCTAGCAGGCCACGGCTGCCAATCTGTGTTCAATAGGAGCAAATTCCATTGGGGGTGGAACAGGTTCGGTGTCTCTTCAACCTTGCAACCGGCTTTGCCAAGCCGATTGGGCCGCCAGCCACACCGTCTGAACCGGCACGTGAAACTCCTGGGCGCGGGCCACACAGTCGCGAAACTCCGGCTGAGCGTTGACGATGCGGCCATGGTGGCGGGCCACTTTGATGTCGACCAAGCCGTAAGGGGTTTCCACCCGCTCGATAACCCGCTCCAGCAGGGTGCGCTGCTGTTGGAAGTGGCGAATGCCCAGGGTGGTGGTCTCCCGGAAGATGAGATCTTGACACTCCGGCACCCGATCCGGCGGACAGATGACGGTAAGCAGGATCCCCGGCCGCCCCTGTTTCATGGTGATCGGCTGGGTAAACACGTCCCAGGCCCCCAGGGCCAACAACTGCTCGCAGGTGTAGGCAATCACTTGGGGGTTGAGATCGTCAATTTGGGTCTGCAACACCGATACCGTTTCCGTTAGCTCTCCCCCATCGGCTTCCCCAATCCAGAGACGAAACACGTTGGGAATGGGCAGCTCTTGGGCACCGGCCCCACGCCCCACTTTTTCCACCCGCATCGGCGGACAGGGGCCAAACTCTTCCGCCAACGCCACAGCCAAGGCTGCTCCTGTGGGGGTTACCAGCTCCGCTTCCACCCCGTTGCTGAACACCGGCACGCGGCCCATTTCCCACAACTCGATCACCGCCGGCACCGGCACGGCCAATTTGCCATGCTCTGTGCTCACCCAGCCGCCCCCAACAGGATGGGGGGATGACAACACCCGCTCCACCTGCAGCCAATCCAGGCCGATGCAAGTGCCGACAATATCCACCAAAGCATCCACTGCCCCCACTTCGTGAAAGTGCACTTTTTCCACAGGCATCTGATGGACTTTTGCTTCCGCCTGCGCCAACTTTTCAAACACCGCCAAGCTGCGGGCCTTAATGGCTGGGGAAAGCTGGGATCCCGCGATCAAAGCCTGAATCTCTGCCCAATGCCGAGCAAGGGATCCCCCACTCTGGGATCCCAGCACCTCCACCACAGCTTGCAGAGCAGGCTGCCCACACCGCTGCACCCGGCTCACCTGCAGGCTATATTCCCCCTCGATGCCCAACGCCTGGAGCTGACGGTTGAGGTACTCCAAAGGCACCCCGCAATCCAGCAGGGCTCCTAGACACATATCGCCGGCAATGCCCGCCGCACAGTCGAAGTAGGCTATTTTCATGCTGGAGAACTGGGGGTAGCCGCTGCCGCCAGAATGGACTTGGATCCCTCTTGATTGTAGGCAGCAACCGGCCTGGAAAAGGCGACGGGAGAGCAGTTAGGCTTCCCTAGAGTCAGAAGATTCAGAAGATCGAGCAGCAGATTCCCGCCACTGTTGGATGATGTTGCCCAAATTGCGCCGGAATTCTCCAATTCCCAGCAGGGATCCCGGCTCGAGATCCCAGGAAGCCGAGAACACACCGTAGCTAATGCCCAAAAAACCAAGGCCAAACAAGGTCAGCGACTCTGCCAAGGTGAAGTAGGGGGGCAGAGCGACCACATGGTTGGTCAAGAGATAGTAATTCACAAAAAAGCTGCTCAGGCCCAGCCCCGAAGGGATCCCAGAAAACACCAGAATCCGCCGCACCATCCGCCGGCTGACCTCAGGGGGAATCACGGCAACAGGCTCCTTCTTGGCCGGCTTCTTCTCCACCTCAACAGAGGCGGAGGGGGAGCAGCGGCGAAAGGTTTTGGACTGGCGGCTGGATTTGCCCACGAAGACAGATCTCCGATAGCGTTTTGGATGGGCTGCCTACTTTTTCACCCGGATGTTCAGCCGTTCGGTCAGCTCCCGGAAGCGGTCAGGAGAATGCTTGGCGATGTAGTTGAGCAAACGCTTGCGACGACCGATCATCATCAGCAGGCCGCGGCGGGAGTTGAAATCCTTCGGGTTTCTCTGAAGGTGCTGAGAGAGCTGGTTGATGCGACTGGTGAGCAGAGCCACCTGAACCTCGGCAGAACCGGTGTCGGTGTCGTGCAGTCGATAGCTCTCAATGATCTGCTGCTTCTCTTGTTGCAATAAGGCCATAAGATCAAGGGACTGGATGCACTGCTTCAAGATAATAACATCGGCTTTTCCTCCCTCGCTATGGCCGAGGAGGGTTATGGAGAGAATGGGATATGACAACAACCTCTGGGGATCCTCCGGCACTGCCCGCTTTGCTGGAGCTGTTGAACTCACAAGACTTGGGAAATCGGCTGCGCGCTGTCAACAAAGCCAGAGAACTGCCTGGGCCAGAAGCCCTGACATTGCTGCAGCGAGCGATTCACGACGAGAATGCCCGCGTCCGTTATGCTGCCATCAGCCAGATGGGCACCCTGTCTGGCGTCGATCCGAACCTACTGTTGCCCATTTTGCAGCGCTCTTTGCGAGAGGATCCGGAGTTCGATGTGCGGGCTGCTGCCGCCGCTGCCCTGGGGGATCTCAAGCAGCCACAGGCCCTGGCCGATCTCCTGGAAGCTTATCGGCGAGAAACGGAGTGGCTGGTACGGTTTAGCATCATCGCTGCCCTGGGAGAGCTGGGGAACCCTGCCGCCTTCGACACTCTGGTGGAAGCTTTGCAGGACAAGAGCGAGCTGATCACCACAGCCGCTGCCGCTGCCTTGGGC
>NZ_JANSIO010000237.1:0-2408 GCF_047462195.1 Synechococcus sp. R3-13
TTGTGGCCCCCACAACCCTGGCCCCCCAGGAATTGGCCTCTCGACCGGGCTATTTCTCGCGGCCCGATGCGGTTTTTTTCGCGGATCCCCGCTACCCCGAAGGCAACCGTCATATCTTGGAGTTCGACGCCGAAACCTGCCGCCGGTGCATCGCCGCCTACGACAAGCTGAATCGCCCCACCCCCTGCGTTGCCGACTGCACAGCAGAGGTACACCACATCCGCGACCAACATGGGATCCGCTCCCATGCCATGTCTTTGGAAAACTGCATCCAGTGCCGCACCTGCGAGATCATCTGTCCCCACTTAAACTTGCGGGTCAACCCCAGCTACGAGGGATCCGGGCCGGATTTCTATGGGCTGTAGCCGTTGCTGAGGTTAACTCAGTTCGCTGCAGCTCGCCTGATCCTGGGGGTCTAGCAATTATCCAAAGCAGAATGGATCTGGCCATCTTGGCCGGCGATCCCAGGGATCCAAGCAACCTAGGAAATTGGCTAGGTTGGGTTAGGGCTTGTTGGAGATCTTTTGTCGGTGAGCGATTCTTTGGATGTCCAGGCTCCTCTGCCCGCTATCTTGGCCGATCTGCAAGAAGCTCTGGAATCCCTGGGGTTGGGCCATCTTCAGGTACAAGCGCGGCTTTCCGGCCACCGCCTGTTGCTGCGTCTAGAAGGGGATCCCCTGCCTGAGCCGGATGCTTTGCTGGGGAACCTCTCGCCGGCATTGGAGCACATGGCGCTGACCCACAGGCAACGTCAGGTGGAGCTGTTTGGCTTTCTGGCCAATGAAGGGATCCCAGAATGGCACTGCGAGTGGCGCTACCAGCCCCAGCCCAACCCCAACAGCCCTCTGTATCGCGCTCAGCGGGGGGATGGGGTAGCCATCCAGCAGGTACTGAATTACCTGTTGCGTCCAGAAGGGATCCAAGCACGGGTTCATTTCCATCCCAAGCTGGGCCTCTTGCAGGTGAACTTGCAGGCGGCAGAAGCCCCGGATCCGGATTGGGCTAGGGATTTTCTGCGGCGAGCCTTAACCCGTCTGGAATGGACTTTTTTGCAACGGCTGCGGCTTTCCGGGCAGAAACTGGGCTCCTTTTTCCCGGCCTGGAGCCAGGAGTTCGATCTCAAACAGCCCGCCTTTTGGCAGGCCCCCCAAGTGCCCTTGACCGGGCGATCCCCCATCTCAGAGAGAGAAATCTCTCCGCTGGATAAGCCGCCACCCCCTTCTCCTGCCTCCCAGACTGAATCTCCGGGTGTCAGTTGACGGAGGAGATAGTAAGTAGCCGAGCGTTTGCAGCCGCTGGCTGAGCGTATTCTGAAGGACAGTGCTCGTTGGGGTTGGCCATGCGGGTTGTTTTTTTCGGCACGCCAGAGTTTGCCCTGCCTTCGCTGCAGATCCTGTTGCAGCCGCAGTCTCCCTTTGAAGTGGTGGGATTGATCTGCCAGCCGGATCGGCCCCAGGGACGGGGACAAAAGGTGCTCCCGCCCGCTACCAAAGTGTTGGCTCAAGCCCACGGGATCCCGGTGTGGCAGCCTGTCCGCCTACGGCGGGATCCCCAAGTGCTGGCGGCTCTGGAGGCGCTGGCTGCCGATGTGTTTGTGGTGGTGGCCTACGGCCAGATCTTGCCCCTGACGGTGTTGCAGATGCCCAAGCTGGGCTGTGTGAATGTGCATGGATCCCTCCTGCCCGCCTATCGTGGCGCTGCTCCCATCCAGTGGGCCATTGCCAACGGAGAAACCGAGACCGGCGTGACCACCATGCTCATGGATGAGGGAATGGATACGGGGGCCATCCTGCTCCAGGCCAAGCTACCCATTGGGCCAGAGCAAACCAGCCTAGAATTGGCACCCCAACTGGCTCAACTGGGGGCAGAACTCTTGGTGGAAACACTCCTGAAATTGGAGAAAGGCGAACTCACCCCCATCCCTCAGGACGGATCCCGGGCAACCTACGCCCCTTTGCTCAAAAAACAAGACTTTCACCTCGACTGGCAGCGCCCTGCCCAGGCCTTGCACAACCAAATCCGCGCCTTTTCTCCCGACTGTTTCACCAGTTTGAGGGGGCAGCGGATCAAAATTGTCCGCTCTGCCTCTCCTCAGTTGCACCCACCCCCTGGCGATCTCCCCCAAGGCAGCCCTGGCGAGGTGGTGGGATTGGCCAGGGGAGAAGGAGTCTATGTAGCCACCGGAGAGGGATCCCTATTGATCCGGCGGGCGCAGCTGCCTGGCAGAAAAGAACAATCGGCTTGGGACTTGGTCAATGGCGGCCAGCTCAAGGTGGGAATGCGCTTTGAGCCGCTGCCCAATTCTTGAGAGCCCACACACAGGGATCCCTTGGGCGTGGTCAACCCAAATGGTGGCGAATAAATGGTGGCGAATACGGTCGTGTTGATCTTATGTTAGGATAGAGAGA
>NZ_JANSIO010000238.1:0-4899 GCF_047462195.1 Synechococcus sp. R3-13
GTTCAGCAGTGTTCAGCGTAAATGTATCAGGTTGTGCCCCTAGGTTCAGCGCTGAGAGGAGGTCAGCCGCTCTCCCAGCAATTGCACACAATAGGCCGCCAGCCCCAACCCCACCATGGCAAACATGAAGGCAATCAGGGAAACGGAACCGACCAGCAGGTAGCGCACCAGAATGCTGATTCCGCGGGCCAACGATCCAATCTCCACCTCAATTGGCGGCAACTTGGCCAACATCGAGAGCAGCAGTTGAAAGAACCCGTAGCCCAAACTGACGGCGATGGCGGCCCCCAAGAGGGCACTGAAAGGATGGGGGGATCCCTGGGGCGAGGCGGAAGACATGGGGCAGCACCGGAAAACTCACCTTTATTCTAGGCTGCAGGTACAATGTGGAAGTTTCTTTTCTTTCCGGCAAGCCTAGGGGTTATGGAGAGCGGATCGGGAGTGGGATCCCACTACGAAGTTTTGGGCGTTTCCGTGGCGGCGACGGCGGAGGAGATCAAGTCTGCCTACCGTCGTTTGGTCAAGTATCACCATCCCGATAGCCTGCTGGCCAAAAAAGATCGGGCCACCGCTGAGCGCATCCGCCAGATCAACGCTGCCTACGCGGTGCTCAAAGATCCGCAATCTCGCCGCGACTACGACCGGCAATTGCACTCCAGCCGCACCTCACCCTGCCCTCAGCCGACGGGATCCCCCCGTGAAACCGTCAGCCACGAAGCCATCGCCCGCGCAGCCTGGATCCAACAGGTCTACACCCCCCTAAACCGAGTTTTGGGGCCCCTGCTGTCTTCCCTAGAGCCTCAGTTGCATGCTTTGGCGGCGGATCCCTTTGATCCCGACCTGTTGGAGTCCTTCGCCACCTATTTGGAAGAGTGTAGCCAGAAACTGGCCCAAGCTCAGCAGATCTTTCGGCGCCTTCCCAATCCCAGCAGCTTGGGGGGAGTGGCCTCTCGCCTCTACTACGCCCTCAACCACTTAGAAGATGCCCTAGAGGAGCTGCAGTATTTCCCGCTGAACTGCGACGATCGCCACCTGCACACCGGACAAGAGCTGTTTCGCCGGGCAAGAGGGCTGCGCCTGGAAGCCATGGAAGCTTACGCCAAGAGTTCACCCTAGGCCAGAGCGGGATCCCCCCCTGGGCAGAGAGGGGCGAGGATCATAGGGGATAGGGATGTACTGCACGGAAGGGCGGCCCATGGTGGCCTGTGGGTACAAGTCCATCAGGGCATAGATTTGGGGTGGCAACTCAGTAGAAATGGGCAGGCCCAACCTTTGGGCTTCTTCGGCAGTGATCGGGTAGTCGTGGGTAACTTGTCCACTGGTTAGGTACTGGATGAGGGGCTCGATGCGTTCGGGGGCAATTTTGCGCTTGGGCACATCGTCCTTCAGGAGATCCCGCACGAAGTTCTGTACCTGTTGCATCGCTTTGCGGGCCAGATCTGCCAGGATCAAGGTTTGGTCATCGATTTCGGCAATGGGTTTATCCGCCACCACCTGCAGAATACTGGCGGCAGCATACCCCCCCAACTGTGGATCCACCGGCCCCAGGACTGCATTGGCATCCATGACGATTTCGTCGGCGGCCAGGGCCAGCATCGTCCCCCCCGACATGGCGTAGTGGGGCACAAACACTGTCACTTTGGCCGGATGGCGGATCAAGGCGCGGGCAATTTGCTCCGTAGCCAGCACCAGGCCACCGGGGGTATGCAAAATCAAATCAATCGGGGTATTGGGTGGAGTGAGGCGAATCGCCCGCAATACCTGCTCGGAGTCCTCGATGCTGATGTAGCGGGAAACCGGGATCCCCAAAAAACTAATCGACTCCTGGCGGTGAATGAGCAGAATCACCCGGCTGCCCCGCTTTTGCTCCAACTCCCGAATGGCCATCAAGCGCCGGAACTCTTGGGCACGACGGTTCAGCAGAGGTTGCAAAGAGCTGAAGATCAGGAAAATCCAGAACAGGCTGCCCCAGTCCACTTTCGCACCTCAAGTGGGATCCCTTTGCTTCCAGGATAGGGGATAGCAAACCTTTGGTGATCTCTGGGCCTCACGAGTTGGGTTCAGACGCCGCAAAAAAGCGATCCAAAGCCTGCAGCAAATCCGGTACGGAAGCTTGGTCAATCCAGGATCGAATATAAGCCTGCTGCTCCGCCAAGTTTTCAATGCGGCCCAACTTTTGCATGGCCAAGTAGCGGGTTTCTGCCGCGGCGCGATTGGTTTGCAAGTCCAGCCGCTGCTCCGGGGTAAGCGGATACTCCGTTTGGGCCAGCAGGTAATCCGCCACCATCATGAACAGCAGAGGCCCCGCCAATTCCACCTGGGGCTCGGCTTCTGGCTCAGAATCAGCAACAGCGAGATCTTGGAGATCTTGAAAAAGATCCTGACCCAGTTGCAGCAGCTCCTCTGCTGAAACCGCCCGCAGCACCGTCTCGGCAGCAGCCTGCAGCGGCTCTGGGGAAACCCTGTGGTGAGTGGCCAATTCCGCCAGGGCCTGTTCCCATTGATCCCGTTGGGCTTGCACCACAGCCCGCTCTTCTGGAGAAAAGTCCAACCGCTCCAGCACCACCTCCAGAGCCACAGCCCCCACCAACAGGGGGGGGAAGCGCAGCACTGTAGAGGCGGATCCCGCCTGCTCCAAAAAGGCTTCCAAATCCGGGCCAGATCCCCTGTCCAGCAAGTCCTGCAAGTAGGCCAGCACCTCTTGAGGCGAGGTCAACCTGAGGATCCCTCGCACCTGTGCCCGCAAGTCTGCGGGGATCCCAAGGAGCTGCACCTGGACTTCGGCCCGCGCCTGCGCTTCTGCAATCAACTCCGGCAAATCTGCCGTTGCCCGACCGGCCTGCAACAAAACCTGGCTAGAGTCCTGCAACAGGCTGGCCGCTTCCACAAACAGCAGCACCTGCGGGACTTGCAGCGTTGGCCAAACCATGCTAGCCAAGCTGTGGATCCGCAGGGGATCCCTCCGATTCTGGATTGGCTGGCGCAGCGGGGTGAGCTGAAGTGGGCTTGTGCCAGTGCAGACCGATCAGAGCATCGTACAAAAAGCCCCAAAACTCTCCCTTCTCCCAGATCCCCAGCGTTTGCTGGCAGTTGCGCGCGTCCAGCTCAGGTTTGGCTGCCCAGTAGGCTGCTTGGTATTTGTACCAGGGAACAGAAGGCCAGAGATGGTGGATCAGGTGATAGTTTTGCCCCAACAGCAGAACGTTGGTCAGCCATCCGGGATAGACGCGGGCATTGTACCACCGCTCTTGGGATTGAAAAGGGCGATGGGGCAGGTAGTCAAAAAACAAGCCCAGCAAGAACCCCATGATAAAGGCAGGGGGTAGCCAATAGTTCATGATGTAGTCGGTGTAGCCGAAGTAGCTGGCCAGACCAAAGGTCAGGATAACCACCAGCCGACTCAAGCCCCACTCCAGCAGATCCCAGCGACCTTTCCGCCAGAGCTGCCGCTTAAAGAAAAACACCTCATGGTAGAAAAACCGCGGCGCGATCAGCCACAGCGGCCCTCCCGTTGAGACATAGTGATCGGGATCGTCTTCAGGATGGTTGACGTGGGCGTGGTGCTGCATGTGTACCCGCTTAAAGACGGGATAGACAAAACCCTGCAACAGGGCAGAGCCGTGTCCGAGTGCCTCGTTCAGAAAGCGGTTGCGGTGGGCCGAGCCATGGGAAGCATCGTGAATCACCGTGCCCAGAACATAGAGGGCCACAAAATTGAGCCAGAACACCATCCATTTGGGCCAGTGCCAAAAGGCGTACCCGCCAAAGCAAGAGGCCGAAAGCACCACCGCAGCCAAAAACATCAGCAAGGTGGGATTCCAAAATTCCGAGGGTGGCCCCAACAGCTCACGAGGCAATGCGAAAGGTTTTTGGGCTGGTTCAGCAGTAGCAGCAACAGTCATCGGCAGCCATCCTTAGGTGCGCACAGTGCAGACAGAGAGGATGGGTCGAGGCAGCGCGTCCCAGTCATCACACCGAAAAGAGATCGAAGAGATAAGTTTGTTAACTTTCGTTAGTATACGGCAGAGACCTGCCCAGCTTCTCAGCCCAAGCCTTATTTTCCTCACAACCCCAGCCATGGGGGCACCTTCCTCTCCTGGCCAAGGATTCCCGAAGGATCCCGGCAACGGCAAACTGCCCCTGAAGCCAGAGAAAAGCCGTAGTGTGAGGTTTTGTTGCAATTCATGTGCAGATTGCGAGGGGATCCCAGCAGGAGGGGTAATCTAAGGGTCGGTTAACCTGAGCTGAGGATGGAAACCATGATGCCTGTTGTTGCGCTGTTGGCTCTGACCGCTCAAACCAGCCCCTGGTCCCCCCTGAACGCCGTGATCATTCTGCTCTGCACAGGGCTGGCTTACTTGAGCTTCAAATCCTCTTCTGGAGTGGCCTCAGAGACTGGGCCGGTACTGGGAATGACCTGGCCGGAAGTCATCGGGGTTGCCAGCTTTGGCCATTTGTTGGGAGTGGGGGTCGTTTTGGGCCTCTCTAACATTGGCGTTCTCTAGGTCGCCACTTCCTTTACATTTCTTGAACTTAGTCCGGATCCCTGCTTGGTGATGTTACACTCTATTTCGATTCTGAAAAAAGCAGTTCCTTCAGCCGCGTTTTCCCCTGAGGTTTGTTGCCATGTCAGCGATGATGCTCCTGGCCAGTTTGCCGGAAGGCTATGAATTGTTTGACCCGCTGATCGACATTTTGCCGATCATCCCTGTTCTGTTTTTCCTGCTGGCCTTTGTCTGGCAAGCGGCAGTGGGCTTCAAGTGAAGCCATCGCTCCTGCTGAGGTCTTGTCCGGAGGAAACTCAGGCAGAGCCGAGGTGCTTCCCCCCAGCTCCTCTCCCAGGTTGGGGGGTTTGTTGCTATACCCCGGCAAAAGCGACAAGCCGTCTTGTCACTGGTC
>NZ_JANSIO010000239.1:0-655 GCF_047462195.1 Synechococcus sp. R3-13
CCGCATCAGTGGTGCGGAGCACCTTGGCCAAAAGGTTGACTTTCTTCTGGAACGGGCCAACTACGCCGGCCTGACGTTGCGTCTATTGGAAGAAGCCAAGGCCAGGGTGGTGGTGCTGAACCTGCCCAGCAGCTTTGTGGTGCCGCAAAACCTGGGCAACGAGAACTTAGATGCCCCTCTACGTCAGGTGGTACAGCGCTACCCAGATCGCTTGGTCTTGGCCACCCGCAGCAGCGAGAGCTTTGGCCGCTCCGAGATTAACATCTACAACCATTTCCTGCCCTTTTCTTCCCTGCGGCTGGAGTACTTGGTGCCGCCAGAACATGTGCAGGGGGTGGTGCAACATCGGGTAGACAGTGCCGGGATCCTGCGCCAGGCCCAGTTGCGGGGGCTCTACCTGCGCCGCGACAGCCAAGAGGAGCAGATGTTCGCCTCGGTCGAGGCTCTGGCTTTTGCCAAATACGACCCGGAGCGGGCCAGCCGCTGGTTTCGAGAACGGGGTTTGCAGCCGATTCAATTCAACCCTCTCGGCTCCCAGCACGGGATCCCCATCATCCCCATCGAACGGGTTTGCCCTCCAGCTGTTCTCCAGGCAGGATCCGGGTCTGTTGCCCCGATGATCAACCCCAGCCAAGCCTGCCGCGGCCAAGAAGGG
>NZ_JANSIO010000240.1:0-1305 GCF_047462195.1 Synechococcus sp. R3-13
ACTCGGGCGTGCGCAAAAACCTGACCATGCGCAGCTTCATAACAAAGTGGTCAATGAGCTCCTGGGCCTCTTCCTCGGTGAGGATCCCGGCCTGCAGATCCCGCTCGATGTAGATGTCCAGGAAGGTGGACACCCGCCCCAAGGACATGGCCGCCCCGTTTTGCTCCTTGACGGCTGCCAGGTAGGCCAGGTACAGCCATTGGATGGCTTCGCGGGCGTTGGCTGCCGGACGGCCCAGGTCAAACCCGTAGCGGGATCCCATCTCTTTCAGCTCTTGTAGGGCCTTAATCTGCTCGGAGAGCTCCTCCCGCAGGCGGATGGTCTCTTCGTCCATCGTGTCCAGGTCTAGACTGGCTTTTTGGGCCTGCTTGTCTTCGATGAGCCGATCCACCCCGTAGAGGGCCACCCGCCGGTAGTCCCCAATGATGCGACCCCGACCGTAGGCATCGGGCAGGCCGGTGATGATCCCGGAGCGACGGCAGCGGCGCATCTCTTCGGTGTAGGCATCGAAAACGCCGTCGTTGTGGGTTTTGCGGTACTGGGTAAAAATTTCCTTGGTGCGGGGATCCAGCTCGTAGCCATAGGCTTTGAGGGAAGACTCCACCACGCGGATGCCGCCAAAGGGCATGATGGCCCGCTTCAGGGGTTTGTCCGTCTGCAGCCCCACAATTTGTTCCAGCTCTGGGTCGATATAGCCAGGGGCGTGGCTGGTGATGGTAGAGGGAACGGCAGTATCGGCATCTAGGATCCCTCGCTCTCGCTCCAGAGCCATCAAATCCTTGACCTTGGCCCACAGCCGCTGGGTGCGCTCGGTGGCTGCAGCTAAGAAGGTTTCATCACCGGTGTAGGGGGTGTAATTCCGTTGAATAAAGTCTCTGACATCGATGCAGCGCTGCCAGGATCCCGGCGCAAAATCGCTCAAAACTTTTTGACCGGCTGCGTTGGATCCTGTCCTTGGTTCCGCCTTCAATTCTGTAGGTGATGCTACAGAACGCTGCACACTGGCAACCATAACAATCCTCCCGGCTATTACGCCTGATAATCTATCGACAGGGCGAGGCAGCACCCCGGCCTTTGCCCCACGCAGGCTCTAAAAGAGAGCTAAAGAACCAATAGATCTCTGCAAGGCTTATAGGGATCCTACGAAGGGCTTTTAGCAACTCTTCTGTTTCTTTTTTAGGCGTTCTAAATACACCTCGCCTGATTTAATTTTAGTCCCTTGCGCTCTGAGGATATTTTCGGTTGCGTGATTTTTTAATCTTATTTTCATCCTATTTTTTAATGCTGTTTTAATATCTTCTTAAC
>NZ_JANSIO010000241.1:0-5158 GCF_047462195.1 Synechococcus sp. R3-13
GAATCGGCAGCGTCAACTGGCCAAGCCAGATGGCCCACCCCCCCACCCCCCGCAACAGCAGCGCCAGCCCCAGCCCCAAAAGCAGCGCCAACCCCGTTGCCAACAGAGCGATTCTGAGGCTGAGCAACAGGGATCCCCCGACTTCCGCATCCCGCAGCAGCTCCCCATACCCCTGCAGGGTAAACCCCCTCTCGCCCAGGCCGTAGAGGCCCACACTCTGGGCCAGAGCCAGCAGCAGCCCCCCGCCGTAGAGCAGGCCCACCAACCCCAACGCCGGCAAAAGCGGCCCATACTGCTGGAACCCCCCAAATCCCCGTCCATTTAAGCTATTCATTGAGCCAGCCCCAAGAGTTGCCTCACGAGGAAATTCAAGATGGGGGCGGATCCCTCCTTAAGAGAGGAAAGAGCAGTGGGTAGTGAGAAGGAAGTATGCTCACGCCTCTTATTCCTCCACACCGCCAACGCGACCAACCATTGCGATCTTCACATCCCATGGAGAGAACCCTAGACCAGATTAACCAACGCATTGCCAAAGGCCAGGCGCGGGTGTGGACGGCCCTGGAAGCCAAAGCCAAGCTGGCCACCTTGGGGATCCAGGAAGCCTTTGAGCAGGTGGATGTGATCACCACCGGCACCTTTGAGCCAATGGAGTCTTCAGGAGCCATTGTGAACCTGGGCCATACGGATCCGCCCATCAAGATTCGCCAAGCTTGGCTGAACGGGGTACCGGCCTATGCCGGATTTGGCGCGGTGGATCTTTACCTGGGGGCAGCCCAACCCAGCGAGCAAGCGGATCAAGCCTATGGGGGCGGCCATGTCATTGCCGACCTGGTGGCGGGCAAGCGCGTCCATTTGCGGGCCATCGGCCAAGTGACCGATTGTTACCCCCGCGCCGACTACGAGACCACCCTGACTCGGGATCAGCTCAACCAGTTTTACCTGTTCAACCCCCGCAATGCCTACCAAAACTTCATCGTCGGGGTGAACGGCGGGGATCGGCCTTTGTACACCTACTTGGGTCTGTTGGAACCGCATCTGGGCAATGCCGTCTATTCCAACCCGGGAGAGCTATCCCCCTTGTTGAACGATCCCCTGTTGCGCCGGGTGGGGATCGGCAGCCGCATCTTTTTGGGAGGCGGCATCGGCTACGTCGCCTGGGAGGGCACCCAACACTTTCCGCTGCAAAAGCGATTGCCCAACCAAACTCCCATCGGCCCGGCGGCCACTCTAGCCCTGATTGGGGATGCCAAGCAAATGCAGGCGGAATGGGTGAGGGGCTGCTACTTCCGCAACTACGGCCCCAGCTTGATGTTGGGGGTCGGGATCCCCATTCCCATCCTCGCTCCTGCGGATTTGGAGGCCATCGCCATCCGGGATGAAGAACTGGTGGCACCGGTGATCGACTTTTCCATTCCCCGCCGGGTGCGGCCCACCTTTGGCTTGGTGAGCTATGCCCAGCTCAAATCCGGCCAGATCACCCTCAATGGCCGCAAGGTTCGCACTGCCCCTCTGGCCAGCCTGCGCCGCTCCATGCAAATTGCCGAAATCCTCAAGCAATGGATAGAAAGCGGCCAATTCACCCTTACCCAACCCGTCGCTCCCCTGCCCCTGGATCGGGAGTTTCTCTCCCAAAATCCCCTCGGCTAGACGGATCCTGAATTCCCACCTGCCAAACAGCCTCTCCAGAGAAAGAGACCAGCCCAATCCCCATTCAAGGCTGAGAAACATCAGCGACAAATCCGCCCGGCAATTGCGGGAAGAGCTGGAGGAACTGGAGAAAAGTCAGCAGAAATGGCGCAGTCGCCTGGGAACCTTGGGCAACCCAACCCCCAGCAGATCTGCAGAATTACTGCCGGCTGGGATCCCTTCCAAACCTGCGGCGGGGTTGTTTTCTAGACAGTTGCCGCTACCATTACGCTTTAAGTGTTGCCACCGGAAACTCCCCGGCGGGAAAAAGAGAGGGGGCCGTGTCCAAAGTGGGAGATAAGGTCATGTTCCAGCGTATTGCTCTCGGCTCTGCTGCATTGGGATTGCTTATGACCATACCCGTCCTTCCCGGCCACGGGTTTGGAGAGCCTCGGGTCGTTCCCGATACCCCGTTCTACTTCGACAACCACCGCTTCGATCGCTACCCAGATGCGGTTGTGGTGCGGGTGGTCAACGGCGACACCCTAGTGGTGCAAATCGAAGGGGAACAGAAGATGCGCCTAATCCGGTTGGCCGGGATCGAGGGTCTCAGCCCGGAAGAAAACCCCTATTACCAGCAAGCCATTGAACTGATGCGGGAGCGCATCCTCTACCGCACCGTCAAGCTGGAAGGGGATAAGTTGCTGCGCAACGTAGATGCTACGGGCTTGGTGGAGGCCTATGTCTGGTTAGAAGGCCATCAGATGAACGCCATGTTGGTGCGCAATGGCCTGGCCCGCATCATCCCCTACAGCCACAACATCAAGTACGACAGCTACTACGGTGGCCTACAAGAAAAAGCCCAGCAGGAGCGCCTTGGCATTTGGAGCCGTCTCTGAGTTGGCTTTATACTGAACTTCAGTTCTTTAATCTTCAAGGGAGCAGAGAGGAAAGAGCTTCTCCCTTCTCTCCCGTTACTTCCTCTAGGTTATGCCTAGCCTGCCTTGACGGTTGAACCCACTCCAGCCCCCAGGGATCCCAATCGCTGGGTAAGGCGGCTGCCTCTGGTGACCGGCCTTTTGGGCAGTGTCCTTTTGGTTATTAATCGACTGGCCTTTACGCCGGAATTGCTCACCAGCCAGTCCCGCTCAGATGCCTTGGGGATCCTCCTCAGCGCTGTTTTGATCTTGACCGGCCTGCTGTGGCAGCAGATCCAGCCTCTTCCGCCCCAAACGGCCCCCCTGCAAGGGATCCCCGGCTGTGATTGGCATCCCGATCTTTCTGAAAGCGAGAAACTGGAGCTGGCTTGGGCCTCCCATACCCTGCTCAGCACCACTGCCGCCCGCACCGTGGTGATCTGGGTGGGTGGGCGAACCCTCCTGCAACGGGGGATCCTGGCCAACCCCGGCCAGATGCCCTCCATTCAGCCCAAGAGCGTTTTGCAGCGGGTTTTGCAAACGGGGCGACCCGTCTATCTGGTGGATCTCAAGCTGTTCCCGGCCCGCGCCGAGTTCGATGGCCTGTTGCCCCCCGGATCCCAGGCCGTGCTGTGCCAGCCCATCGGCCAGCGAGGGTGCTTAATTTTGGGGAGCGATACCCCACGCAGCTTCAGCCGGCAGGAGCAAGCCTGGATTGCCGCCATTGCCGACAAGCTAGCAGCCACCCTACTCCCCTCTCCCCCTGGGGGAGGGGCTGGGGGGTGAGGGCTAGGCGGCGCTCTCTAGGCTCACCTGGAACACTTCGCTGAAGGCTTTTTCCACCTTGTAGCCGGAGTCGATGGTTTCCAAGGGATCCTTGCGCAGGCGGTGGCGCAAACACAGGCTGATCACCCGACGGATATCGGCGACGGTGACCTCACTGCGCCCCTCTAGAGCTGCCAGGGCTTTGGCAGCCCGGTTGGTTACAATGTCTCCGCGCAGTCCATCCACCTCCAAAGCCGCGCATACCCCAGAGATCTTCAAGCGCAAGTCGGGATCCACTGCCACGGTGGGCAAAAGATGTTGGGCTTTTTCGATGCGCTCCCGCAGGCGCTGCTGGGAATCGGCATACTTGGCCAAAAAAGCCTGGGGATCGGCGTCGAACTGGCTGCGCTCCTCCACGATCCGCACCCGCAGGGCGGCATCTCGCACCGTTTCGATCTGGACAAACATGCCAAAGCGATCCAGCAGTTGAGGCCGCAATTCCCCCTCTTCCGGGTTGCCGGATCCCACCAGCACAAACCGAGCCGGATGACGAATGGAAATGCCCTCCCGTTCCACGGTGTTCCAGCCTGAGGCCGCCGCATCCAGCAACACATCCACCAAGTGGTCATCCAGCAAATTGACTTCATCCACGTAAAGGATGCCTCGATTGGCCTTGGCCAACAGCCCCGGCTCAAAAGCCTTCACCCCCTGAGCTAAGGCCCGCTCAATGTCGAGAGTGCCACACACTCGGTCTTCTGTTGCCCCCAAGGGCAGATCCACCATCGGCACCTGGATCCAAGTGCTTTCCAGCGTTTCTCCCGCCTGCAGGCGCTCCCACACTTGATCGCTCATCAAGTCCCGCTGCCGCGGGTGGCTGTTGAAGGGATCCCCTTTCACCACCTCGATCTGGGGCAGCAGGTCGGCCAAAGCGCGAATGGTGGTGGACTTGCCCGTGCCGCGATCCCCCATGATCAGCACCCCGCCAATGCGCGGGTCGATCACGTTGAGGAGCAAGGCCAATTTCATCTCCTCTTGGCCGACGATGGCCGTAAACGGGAAAACCGGGCGACGTTCCAAATGCATAGGGGCAATAACCAACAATTCATCCCCATTATCCCAGAGGCCACTCCCTTCTGGGTGTCAGATAGGCTGGAAAGGGACTGGAACTGGAACCTAAAGACCAGTTTTCGGTCAAATGGAAAAGCAAGCTCAGTTGTCAGCGTGGACGACGCCCTGGGCTTTCACAGAGAGGAGCAGATAGGATCGAAGCCCGCGGGGTTCATCAGAGTGTTGAACCGGCGTGGGGCCGAAAGCTCACAAAAACCCTAGGCAACCTGAGCAACAGTTGGCGGGTGGGGAGACATCAGCGGTGTCAGGCAAAGCAAGTCGGAGACGGTGGACGGCATTTCCAATCCAAAGCGTGGCCCAAAAAGGGCTGGTGGGTTTGATCTGGGTTTGCACTTGGATCCCTGTGCTGACTGTTTCTCTGGCCGTGGCTCAAACCCCCACCACCTCTGTGGTGTTGAGCGATGAGCAGGTAACAATGTACGCCCGTATCGTCTTGGAGATGGAGCCCCACCGGCAAGAGGCCCAAAAGCGCTCCCAAGCCACAAACGACCCAGCCAGCAAAGATCAAATCCGGCGAGAATTCATCCGCACCGCGACCGAGATCATCACTCGCCACGGTATGACTGTGCCTGACTACAACCGCATTACACTCTTGATCCGCTCCGAAGAGGGCAAAGCTTTGCAACAGCGCATTGAGGCCGAAATTCTCCGCCTGCAAAGCGAGGATCCCCAACCGCCAGTCCGATAAAAGTAAACTACCCGACACCCGCGCTACGCGCAGG
>NZ_JANSIO010000242.1:0-783 GCF_047462195.1 Synechococcus sp. R3-13
CCCCGCTCTGATGTGCGCTACTTTGTCAGCACCGCCAGCTCTGCCTGGCTAGACACGCGGCTGGGGATTTACGAGCCCCTGCAAGAGCTGCACCGCGTGCAGGAGCGGCTGAGGGTGTGGGTTAGTCGAGGTTGTCTTGAGGTGATAGCGGCGGATTTGCTGGACTTGCCGCGGCTGGAGCTGTACGTGGAAGAGGGGTTTGGGGATCCCTGTGGTCTGCTGCAGCAGAAGGGAGTGCCCGAGCGAATTCACGAGGTGAGAGGGGAGCCAGCCAGTCGGCCTAGTTTTGATGCTGTGGTGTGCACAGCTGAGGACTTGCAGCGGCTGGGGCGGCCTGTGAGGGCTAACTTTGCTTTTGTCTTGGCAGAGGACCACCAACTTCTTTTGGCCAATGCCAGTAAGTTAATGGAAGCAGTGTTGACTGGCTTTGACTTTGGCAAACTCAGGTTTTCGGTAAGGCTCTACCCAGACACCGTTTTTTACGAGAGGACGTATCTTAACTTTCCTGTGTTTCTGTCTAGTCAGGTGCAGACGGTTATCGACATCGGAGCTGGGGTAGGCCTTGGTAGCGTTTGTTTTCGGGGTTTCTGCCCTGAGGCGGCCATTCATTGTTTTGAGACGAACCCTTTGGCCTTGCACCTGCTGCATCAGAATGCTCTTGGCCTGGGCAACTGCTTTGTGCATCCGGTGGGGCTGGCGGGGCAGAATAGCTGCAGAACTTGTCGGCTCTGGCCGGAGGATCCTCAAGCGAAGTGGGGAGTGGAGCAGCTGCTCCCTTTCCGG